>JAFSSU010000305.1 GCA_017450845.1 Treponema sp. | reverse complement strand
TACGGATCCAGGTTCGTGGCCGCAGGATACAAGGAGCTCAAGCCCTTCATACGGGTGCAGGGAAAAGCGATAATCCAGTGGATAGTGGAGGGAATGTACCCCGGCGAAAAGGATATCCTTTTCGTCTGCCGCAAGGAGCACTTGGACTCAATCCCGGATATGCGGGAGCGCTTGCTGCGGATCGCCCCTTCCGCCCGAATCTTCGCGGTGGACGAATGGGTCAAGAAGGGCCCCGTATTCGATGTCCTCCGTGCCGCAGGCGAAATCAATGACGACGGGCCAGCCATCATCAACTACTGCGACTTCTACATGACCTGGGACTGGGAGAAATTCAAGAAGGACGTGGCGGAGCGCGGCTGCGACGGCTGCGTCCCCTGCTACACGGGCTTCCATCCGCACCTCCTTCCCAGGAAGAACCTCTATGCCTCGTGCAGGGTTGATGCGGACGGGAACCTTATAGAAATCCGCGAGAAGTTCTCGTGGACGGAAGACAAGACCAAGACGCTGCACTCCCCGGGCGTGTATTACTTCAGGACGGGGACCTTGCTCAAAAAATACTGCCGGAAGCTCGTGGACTCCGGCATCACGCTGAACGGTGAGTACTACGCGAGCCTGCCATATAACTTCATGGTCGCGGACGGACTCAAGGTCTGGGTCCCCGCGAACGTGGAGCAGTTCTGCCAGTGGGGCACGCCCGAGGACATGGCGGAATACCTTTTCTGGACCGGCTGTGCGCTCGGCTGGAATGGCAGGGAGGCCGGACGATGAACATACTCATACCGATGGCAGGGGCGGGAAGCCGCTTCGCCGAGGCGGGCTACACGACATCGAAACCCGCGATAGCGACGACAGACAGGCGTACCGGGAAGGAGCTTCCCATGGTGGTCTGCGCGGTGCGGGACCTTCCGGGCGTTGAGCCGGACGGAGGGAACGTCACGTTCGTTGACCGGACTTTCCACAAGTCTGACGGCGTGGAGGATGAGATACGGAAACACTTTCCCGGGGCCTCGTTCGTCACTGTTGACCATCTCACCGAGGGACAGGCATGTACCTGCCTCCTTGCTAAGGACAGGATAGACAACGGCGAGGAGCTTCTCATCGCAGGCTGTGACAACGGAATGGCATTTGACGAGGGCCGCTTTGTGGCGGAGAAGGAGAATGCCGACTGCCTGGTGTTCACATACCGGCACAATGAGGCCGTGCTTGATAATCCCGGCGCGTACGGCTGGATGCGCGTGGACGGGGACAACAACATAACGGGGACTTCGATAAAGAAGGCGATTTCTGACCACCCGACGGAGGACCATGCGGTGGTCGCGACGTTCTGGTTCAGGCGGGGAGCGGACTTCGTGCGGGCGGCGGAGAAGATGATCCGCGAGGACGACCGCGTGAACGGGGAGTTTTACGTGGACCAGGTGGTGAGGCATATCCTTGACCTGGGGCTCAGGGCCCGCGCGTTTGAGATAGACCGCTACATCTGCTGGGGAACCCCGAAGGACTATGAGGATTACCAGGCGACGCTCCGTTACTGGGCGGCCTTCGTGAATGACAGGCGATTCCTCGGGAAACAGGGGGTATGATTTGAGGACGGCCGATTTTGTCCGCAGGCACCGATTCATTCTCTGCTTTGCCGTCATACTGACATTCAAGTTCCTTCTTGCGGGGCTTTTCTCTTCGGACTACCAGGACAAGCTTTTTATGCCCTTCGTCCAGGGCTGGATACAGAGGGGCGGGAACCCCTACGACTATTTCTCGTCCACGCAGATGTTCCCATACCCCCCGCTCATGCTCTTCTTCATGTCGCCGGGCGGCTTCCTGTCGCTCCTTGCGGGGAAGAGCGTTTTTCTGGCCTCGGCTCTCTTCAAGATTCCTCTCGTTGCCTTCGACGTCCTGTGCTTCGCCTTCATTGCCCGCCTTTTCCCTGGCAAGAAGAGGCAGATAACGGCTATTTACTTTTGCTCCCCTATCCTTCTGTACGCATGCTACATGCACGGGCAGCTTGACATAATTCCGACCGCCCTGCTGGTCGTGTCCATTTACTTCCTGCTTTCCTCCGGGAGGCACAGGGATGCCCTGTCGTCCGTCTTCATCTCGGCGGCACTCTGCACGAAATTTCATATACTTGCGATAATGCCGGTCATGTTCATCTTCGTGGCAAAGCGGGACGGCTGGAAGAAGGCCCTCGTCTGGGAACTGCTCGTTCCCCTTTGCGTCACGCTGACCGTCATTGCCCCCTTCTGGTGTCAGGGATTTTTGAGGAACGTCCTTATGAACCGGGAGCAGTCCGTCCTGACCCAGGTGACATTCGGCTTCGCATCCCTTGAGCTGTACGTTCCTGTTCTTGCCGTCCTTCTTGTCTATATGCGGATGCTGGTCGTGTCACGCATGAACGACGAGCTCTTCTTCGGCTTCTCGGCGATTCTTTTCTCCGTGTTCCTTATCCTGATTCCTCCGATGCCCGGAAGGTATGTGTGGGTCCTGCCTTTCCTTGTCGTTTTCTACATTGACCTCAAATCGAACCGGCAGATAAACTTCCTCATATATTCCCTGCTGAACCTGCTCTACCTGCTTTACTTCGTCCTTGCGGTATACACGGACTGCACGGATTTGTATTTCCTCGGGACAGGCCTGTCATTCCTTAAGATTCGTGCCGGGATAGTGCGGAACATGCTGTTCACGGCCCTTTTCGCCGTGCATGCCTACATCATCTATTACATCTGGTGCGCGGCGCTCAGGGGAAACAGCCTGTACATGAAGCAGAACGCCTCCTTCGTCATCGGCATAAGCGGGGACTCCGGCAGCGGCAAGTCAACGCTCGTCGCGATTTTCAGGAATTTCTTCGGCACGGGCAGCATCCTTACGATAGAGTGCGACGGCGACCACAAGTGGAGCCGCGACGACAAGAACTGGCAGCATTTCAGCCACCTTAACCCCATGGCGAACTTCCTCTACCGGCAGGCCCAGGACGTGGCCCTGCTCAAGTCAGGCAAGTCCGTGCTGCGCAGGGATTACAACCATGAGGACGGCTCGTTCGCGCCTCCGCACAAGGTCCTGCCCAAGCCCTATGTCCTGGTTACCGGCCTGCATGCCCTGTACCTGCCGCAGCTCAGGCAAGTGGAGGACCTTAGGGTTTACATGGACATAGACGAGAAGCTCCGCCGTTTCTGGAAGATACGGCGCGACGTGCGGCAGAGGGGACATTCCCTCGATGATGTCCTTGCACAGATGGAAGGTCGCATGGGAGACTTCCATAAATACATTGAGCCGCAGAAGAAGCACGCTGACCTGCTCATTCATTACTTTGACAGGAATCTTGCGGATTACAAGGATTCGGAATATACCCCTCACCTGTCCTTGCGGATAACGGCCGTCATAGGCGTGAACTTTGAGCCGCTTGTCACGGTTCTCGGGGAATACGGTATGACTGTCTCATACGAGTTCAACGACGACATGACATTCCAGTCCCTCGTCGTTGAGAGCGAGGATTTTGAGCGGAACACGCTCCCCGTCATGCGGATGGCCCGCAGGATTGTTCCCCGCCTGGATTACATCCTGCGGCAGCCCGTAGTGACGAAGAACGATATGTGGTCGGTCATCGGGCTTGTAATGCTCGTGATGATAGAAAGCAAGATGAACGGATAGATGGATTTCCCGCCGGGCATAAACCTGGCCTGGCGCGGCGGGAATGGCTGGGCCGGTAAAACGCCATTGCGTTTTACGATGTTCTTTGACATTTCTATTTTTTTGGGCTATAATTGGCTTGTAATCATGTTTTGGGGGGAGGCCGATGGGCATCTATCTGAATCCGGGCAATGAGAATTTTGAGGAAGTATTGCGCGGCGACATCTATGTGGACAAGACGCTGATGATTTCCGAGATAAACAGCCTCATGAGCCGGGGACGGAAGTTTGTCTGTGTTTCCCGCCCTCGGCGCTTCGGCAAAACTATTGCTGGTAATATGCTCTGCGCGTATTATTCCAAGGGATGTGATTCCCGGTCCCTGTTCTCGCCGTACAGGATTGCGCAGGACAGCAGTTTCGAGGGGAATTTAAACAAGTTTAACGTGATAAAAATAGACCTCAATGGCTTTTATTCCATGCTGGACGATAAGAGCGTCGTGTTTGAGGAGCTGAGGCAAAGGCTTTCCCAGGAGTTTTATGAGGAGTTTGCGGATTTGGATTTTTCGGCATGCACGAGGATTCCTGATTTTATAGCGAAAGTTTATAAAGTACGGAAAGAAAAATTCGTAATCATCATCGATGAGTACGATATAATCGTGCGGGAAAGCTCCGATGATGAGATGATAGCGAAGTTCAGGGATTTCCTGATTTCGCTCTTTAAGAACGATGCCATAGCTCCTGCGATTGCGCTTGCCTATATAACGGGCATCCTTCCCATTATTAAGGATAAAATACAATCCAAGCTGAACAATTTTACCCCATACACGATGGTCGGGGCTGGATGCCTGTCTGAATATATTGGTTTTACGGATGACGAGGTGAAGGTCCTCTGCGGGAAATTCGGGTTGAGCTATGCGGAGTGCAGGAACTGGTATGACGGCTATAAGATTAAAGATTTCGAGATTTATAATCCCAATGCTGTCGTAAATGCCTTGATTTCCGGGGAATTCGAAAGCTACTGGGGCATGACTGGGACGTTTGACTCAATAGCCGAGAAAATCCGCATGAATTTTGACGGAACCAAAGATGCCGTTATAAAGATGCTCGCAGGAGAAGAAGTCGATGTGAATGTGACGAGCTATTCGAATTCCATGACTGATTTTGCCACGCGAAGCGATGTGTTCACGTTCCTGATTCATTTGGGCTATCTTGCTTACAATGCGGAGGAAAAGACCTGCCGTATCCCGAACAAGGAGGTCAGGCAGGAGTGGTTCAATGCCATCGAGGTGAACGCGGACTATAGGGTGACGAACGGAATAATCCAGTCATCCCGTGAACTGTTGAAAGAGGCGTTCAATGGGAACGGAGAGGCCGTTGCGAAGTCCTTGGATATAAGCCACATCCACGTCCTGAGCAACAGGAGTTATAATAACGAGGATGCATTGCAGTCGGCGATTTACCTTTCGTTCATTTATGCGCTCAACAAATATACCTGCGTAAAAGAAATGACCGCAGGCAAGGGATTCGCGGATGTTGTCTACATCCCGATTTTTCCTGACTTGCCCGCTCTGATAATCGAATTGAAGCGCAATGGTTCTGCGGAGAGCGCATTGACACAGATAAAAGAGAAACGCTATTTTGAGTCTCTCAGCCAGTATTCCGGAAATATTCTTTTCATCGGCATCAACTATGATGAGAAAGAGAAGAAACACGAATGCAAGATTGAGCGTTTCGTAAAATAGTACTACGATTCAAGTTTTCCTAAAAATAGAAATGCCTCAAAGAACAAAACGGGATAAAAGGAGTTTTGTTCTATGTACAAGGCTGTCATATTTGACCTCGATGACACTCTCTACGACTACCAGTCTGCCCACAAGGCCGCGACGGAGCGTCTCCGCGCCTTCGCCTGTGACAGGCTCGGCGTGGCGAAGGAAGAATTTGACAGGGCATTCTCTCTGGCAAGGGCGGAGACACAGTCCCTGCTGGACGGAACGGGCGCAAGCCACAACCGCATGGTTTACTGCCAGAAGACGCTGGAGAATCTGGGAAGGAGCCCGGTGGATGGTGCGCTTGAGATGTACGACTGCTACTGGAATTTCATGCTGTCCGGCATGAGACTGCGCGACGGGGTTGTGTCACTTTTGGAATGCCTGCGGGCGGACGGAGCCAAAACTGCGGTCTGCACGGATTTGACAGCGCATATCCAGCACAGGAAGATACGGCAGTTGGGGCTCGCCCCTTATATCGATGTGCTTGTCACGAGCGAGGAGGCCGGGGCCGAGAAGCCTGACGGAAGGATTTATGAGCTGACCCTAAGGAAGCTTAGGAAGCTTGACGGGACTATAACGGCCGGTGACTGCCTCTTTGTCGGGGATGATGAGGTGAAGGACGTGGACGGCCCCAGACTGTTCGGTATGGAAGCCGTGATGTTCACGGATGTGAAAAATCTGGAGAGTTTTATTTATAGGAGGAGGTGTAATTGCAAAGACTTGGTCGCTTCCGGTCGGGAGTTTAGGTGTTAAGGTCATAGGCCTCGTTGACAGGCTTCTGATTAAGATTCTCCCATCGGTTTTTACTTGCGGCGTTTCAGTCGTGTTGCGAAAAAAAGCTATGAGACTTTCAATAACGGTACCATGCTACAATGAGGCAGAGAACATTCCGCTGATTCTGGAGAAGTTCGCTGTATGTATAACGGATGAGGACATGGAAGTCGTCCTTGTCAATAACGGGTCTACAGACGACTCTGCGGTGGTCTTGGAGAAGTTACTCCCGGACTATCCTTTTGCACGGACAGTTCTTGTTCCCGTGAACCAAGGCTACGGCTACGGCATATTGCAGGGAATAAAGTCTGCGCAAGCGGACTTTGTTGGCTGGACACACGCAGATATGCAGACAGACCCTGCTGACGTGATTCGGGCATACCATTTGCTTGCTGATGCGGAATGGGATGAACGGATTTTCGTAAAAGGCAACCGAAAGGGGAGAAGCATATTCGACCAGTTCTTTACGGGCGGGATGAGCCTCTTCGAGACCCTGTACCTCGGAAAGAGGCTGTACGACATAAATGCGCAGCCGAACGTCTTTTCCCGTAGCTTCTTCAGAACTTGGCAGAACCCGCCGGGCGATTTCTCGCTCGACCTGTATGCCCTGTACATGGCGCGGATAGCAGGATTGGACGTTCGGAGATTCGCCGTCCGTTTTCCACCGCGTATTCATGGCGAGTCGCACTGGAACAATGGAACTTTCGCCGCCAAGTGGAAGTTCATAAAAAGAACTGTAGATTTCAGCATAAGACTGAAAAATGAAGGTATAAGATGAGAATGAATATGAAATCGATTAAGAGTTGGCTGGAAGATGACTCAAAGGGGTATAGGCTTCTGCAGGGTGTGTTCCTGGTCATATACTTTTTTATTAACTTCCTTGACGGACTTGCAAAGGGCGGTCGCTGGGATTTGTACCAGCATATCGCAACGGCAGATAGGTTCCTTAATGGACAAGGTT
The DNA here is from genome assembly GCA_017450845.1 of Treponema sp. GTDB lineage: Bacteria > Spirochaetota > Spirochaetia > Treponematales > Treponemataceae > Treponema_D. The sequence continues at coordinate 14,143 of JAFSSU010000305.1, read as the reverse complement.
ATTTCTATTCTACACAGCTTGCGTCATCCCCGTATTTTCCGGGTGTCGGCTTCCTGTCCGTTCTTGTGTCCCTTGTTGCTGCACCTGTCCGCGATTATGTGCTTCTGTTCATCGCGTCCCTGGCTGGAACCGTGTTCGTATACTTAATGTTGAAAATTGCCACCAAGTATGCAAAGAGCAGTTTTGTTGTCCTGCTTTTTTTTATGGTTTTGCTTTTCAGACCTTTCGGATCCTACCGCTCGTACATGAACGAATTCAAAGCAGACTCAATCGTAATGGTCATTGGAATCTGTCTTATGTTTTTGATTGACCGGATGGAAGACGGTTCTGTGCGGAGAAACTTTCCCAGATGGCTTGCTGTCATGGCCCTTACTTTTGTGATGGGAATTTTCAAGCAACATGCACTTTATATTGATGTGGGAATCGGTCTGTATCTCCTGCTTGCTCGAAAGCTTTCTGTTCGTGAGAAGTTTTACTTCCTGTCTGCTATGTTTGTAGGGGGGCTGCTTGACCTTGCGGTAATTTTTTCTATTCCTGGGATAACGATTAACACGATGCAGGATTTGAAGGACATGCCATATTATACAATAAGAGAGATGATATTGATGTTTATAGATTTTGGAGTTTCAAATTTTTATGCATGCCTTTTCATCTTTTGTAGTATGGTTCTTGTCGCAGCAAAGGCACTGAAGATTTCCTCTCTTCTTAAGAAGTATTTGTTTGTTTCGTGCCTGTTTATGCTCATGCAACTTGCTGGTGCAATCAAGACCGGAGGAAACAACGGAAACACTGAGTCGGGACTGGTCACCTTCATGCCGTTTGCAGCTCTTGCTGCCGATTATCTTGTTGTTCATTACGCTTCGATAAAAACTGCTGTGCTGAAAGTCATTGCTGTAACTGTCTGTGTGCTTCCCTTCTTTGGAAATGCTTTGCGGCTCATAAATGCACGTGGTTCATATCTTGAAAATAAAAAGGTTGTTTCTTATCTTTCTCAGTTTCAAGGTGAAGAATTTCTATATTACTCTAATCAGTATATGAATGTTTTCAGGGCTGGTATAGTTCCCGGACTGGATGTTTATTCCATACCGTGGAATACGGAAAGGTATTATCAAACTCTTGAGAACAGCTTGAAGTCCCGGGAATATGAATATTTGCTTCTCAATACTGCCGACCTTGAAGCTTGGGAGAAATATCAGAGAAAGTATTTGAATCGGACTGTAAATCTACTGGCACCCTTGTCTGAGAATTATGATGAAATCATTGATCCTGCTATGCCTGAGAGTATTCAGGGGCAACTGTTCAGACGGAAGTAGGGAGGCCCGCCAATGACCGAATTCATAGCGCACCGGGTAAACACCCTTGCGGAGCTCAATGCCCTCCCCCCGGAATACGGGGTGGAGCTGGACCTGCGGGATGACCTTTACGGTAGGGTCTACATCCAGCACAATCCGTTCGAGGACGGCGAGGATTTCATCCCTTATGCGGCGGATTATGGGGCAGGCCATAGGGGGACGATGATTCTGAACGTGAAGAGCGAGAGGATTGAGCATCGTGTCCTTGAGATTGTGAGGAAATACGGAATCACGCGCTATTTCTTCCTGGACTCGACGTTCCCCATGATAAAGCTCCTGTCCGATATGGGTGAGCGGAACATCGCTGTCCGTTTCTCCGAGTACGAGGGAATGGACACCGTTCGGGCTATGGCGGGCAGGATTGACTGGGTGTGGGTGGACAGCTTCACCCGGCTGCCGCTTGACCGGTCAGTCTTTGACGAGATGAAAGCCCTCGGCTACAAGCTCTGCCTGGTCTCCCCGGAACTTCAGGGGCGGCCAGAGAAAATCCCGGCATACAAGAAGCTTCTGTCTGACGAGGGAATCGAGTTCGACGCAATATGCACGAAATCATATAACATTGCGGCCTGGAGGTAAAATATGTGGCTGGGGCTGGAACTCCTGCACCTTGCGGTGATTCCAGGCCCCTTTACAGGAACATCGTCATGTAGACCGGAATGCTGAGAATATCCTTGTCCTTTCCCAGATCCTTGGTGTACACAAGGTATTTGCTCAGTATGCGGGAGGAATACTTCTCTGAGAACGCGTCGAGCGAGGCATGGGTCTTGTAGCCGGAAGACTTTACCTCTATGGGGCATACCTTGTTCTTCCGGGCGAGCAGGAAGTCCAGCTCGAAGTTGTGCCGGGACTTCTCGTCAAGGAAGGTGTAATAGAAGAGTGAGTTTCCGTTTGCCTTCAGAATCTGCGCGACGACGTTCTCATACAGGAATCCGAGGTTGACGGGAAGCTTGTCGCTCAGGAGTTTCTCGTAGATGTCGTTCTCCGTGAAGTCCCTGTCCGCAAAAAGCATCGTCGTGAAGAGACCCGTGTCGCACACGAACAGCTTGAAGTTCTCCAGATCCTTCGTCCGCGCAAGGCCTGCGTTCGGGTCATCGGATTTGTACGAGACGAGCACAGTCCTGGAGCTTTCCATCTCCGAAATCAGCTCAAGCACGGTCGAGTTCCGCTGGTTGGAAAGGACGGACGACACCTGATAGCGGGAAGCCTTCTTTTCCAGCTGGGACGGAATGGATTTGAACAAAAGGGAAGCCTTGCCCGTCGGATCTATCTTCATGAAATCGGATTCGTAGAGCCGCAGGATCTCGCGCTTCTCCGCATCGACCAGGCGCATGTTGTTGGTCTCTATGTAGCTGCTGACGGCCTTGGGCATGCCGCCGACGAGCATGTACAGGCGGAAGTCGCGCATCAGAGTCCGGTTCAGGTCGTCCCCGAGCGGCCGGTATTGTTCGAACGACTCTCGGAGCAGCTTTATTGTGACGGTGTCTCCCAGGGCCCATTTGAATTCCTCGTAATCCATGGGGTACATCTGTATTGACCGCTCCTCGCTGGGAAGGAGGATGTCCTTCACGTTCTTGCGGATTGAGATGAGGGAACCTGTCTCCATGTAATCATAGCGGTGGTCGGCGACAAGGTGCTTGATGGCCTGCCGGGCCTTGGGGCAGAACTGGACCTCGTCAAAGACGATGAGGCTTTCCCGCTCGTGCAAATCCGTCCTGTAGGTCAGCTGAAGCTGCATGAAGATGTAATTCAAATCGGAGATGTCGTCAAAGAGCCTGATGACGGAAGCCGGAGCTTTCGTGAAGTCGATGAGGATGTATGACTTGTATTCGTTCCTCGCGAATTCCTCAACTATGGTGGACTTCCCTATGCGGCGGGCCCCTTCGACAAGGAGGGCCGTTTTCCCGTCGGATTCTTCTTTCCACTGGAGGAATTTATCGTATATCTTGCGCTTGAACGCCATGGAATCCCCAAAATCGTTGATTTCTTTGCTCAAGAATACCGCAAAATCGTTAATTTGGCAAGCTTGAATTCAAACAAAATCGTTAAATTTATAAGTGTGAAATTCCCCAAAATCGTTAAATTTGTATAATAAAAATCCCTCAAAATCGTTGATTTTGCAGTGCTGGACGGAACGGGACGTGGCGGAGGGCGGTCTTTCGCTCTGTATGTACAGCTTATCCGTTTTGTGCTATCCTTGTCCTATGGAAAACACTGACGAGAAGAACGCCGTCTACATACTGGACGCGTACGGACTGATATACCGGGCTTACTTTGCCATGGTAAGCCACCCCCTGACCAACGTCAAGGACGAGAACATAAGCGCGATCGTGATTTTTTTCAGGAACCTCATCTCGCTGCTGAAGAAGCACAAGCCCGCCTGCCTCATTGCCGCCTTTGACTCCCGCACGCCGACTTTCCGCCACGAGATGTACAAGGAATACAAGGCTACCCGGCAGAAAGCCCCGGAGGACCTGCACCCGCAGGCTGACAGGATAGAGGAAATCCTTACCCTGCTGAAAGTTCCCGTGCTCCATGTGGACGGCTTTGAGGCGGACGACATAATCGCGACCGTTGCCAGGCGGTGCAAGGAGCAGGGCAGGCACTGCCGCATCCTGAGCGGTGACAAGGACCTTCTGCAGCTGGTCGATGAGACCTGCGTCGAGATGCAGCCGGACAAGGCGAACGGCGGCTGGGAGATTGACGGCATAGAGGAGGTCAGGGCCAAGTGGGGGCTGGAGCCGTCCAGCATACTGGACTACCTCTCGCTCGTCGGTGACAGCGCGGACAATGTGCCGGGCGTGAAGGGCGTGGGCGACAAGACCGCGCTCAAGCTCCTCGGTCAGTACGGGAGCCTTGACGGGATTTATGCCCATGCGGACGAGATAAAGGGGGCGGTCGGCAACAAAATCCGTGACGGAAAGGAGAGCGCGTATTTTTCCAAGAAGCTGATCAGCCTGCGCTATGACGTGCCGCTCGACCTGGACTTTGCAAGCATAACGACCGGGGATCTGGATTTTGCCGCTGCCTCCGCTAAGCTCAAGGAATACGGGGCGATTGCGGTGGCAGAGGCCCTTGCCTCTGTGGGGCGGGGCGGTGCGGGGAAGCCTGCCGCGGACGGGGATGCGGGCTTGTTCTCCTCAGCGGGGGAGGCCGTTGCTGCCGGGAATGTCTCCGGGGGCGGCACTGACAACGCCCGCCCGATTCGCAAGAACGAGGGGAACTACAGGGCCGTGCAGGATCTTCCCGCGCTTACGGCCTTCGTGGACGAAATTCTTGCTTCGCCAGAAAAGACAGCCGCCTTTGACACGGAGACGGACAGCCTGGACGCGCACTCGGCGCGTCTGGTGGGCTTCAGTCTCTGCCATAAGGCTGGGGAAGGAATCTATGTCCCTGTGATACTGCCGGGCGATATGTTCGCGCCGCATACTGTGGACAAGGCGGACTGCCTTGCCCAGCTTGCCCGCCTCTTTGCCTGCCCCGACCTGCTGCTAGTCATGCACAACGGCAAGTTCGATCTGGAGGTGCTTGCCGCCAACGGCTGGGGCAAGCCCCTTTCCTGCAGGATTGCCGACACGATGATTGCCGCATGGCTCCTGGAGCCGGACGCGATGGGCAAGACCCCCTATTCACTTGAGTATTTGGGCGAGAAAGAACTCGCCCTCGCGGGGACGGAATTCAACGACATCGTTCCCAAGGGGCAGACCTTCGCCGACGTGCCGCTTGAAAAGGCCGCCCCTTATGGTGCGGAGGACGCGGACTTCACCTTCCAGCTCTGGGGCATCCTCTGGCAGCGGCTTTCGGAGCGGAAGCTTGAGGACCTGTACTTCGGCCTTGAGATGAAGCTGCTCCCCGTGCTTGCCCGGATGGAGGAATCTGGCATCCATATAGACAAGGAGGCCCTCGCATCCTACAAAACAGAGCTTGAGAAGGAGATTGCGGGGAAGGAAAAAGAGATTTTTGCCGAGGCTGGGCATGAGTTCAACATTGCCTCGACCAAGCAGCTTCAGCAGGTGCTCTTTGAGGAGCGAAAGCTCGTCCCCGGAAAGAAGACCCGGACGGGCTACAGCACGGACACGTCGGTGCTGGAAGAGCTTTCCGAGCGGACCGCCGACAAGCTCCCCAGGATGATCCTGGACTACCGGGGGGCGACCAAGTTGCTTTCCACCTACGTGGAGACGCTGCCGACCCTGGCGGACCACAATGACAGGATTCATACATCCTTCCTGCAGACGGGCACTGCGACCGGCCGCCTGTCTTCGCGCGACCCCAACTTGCAGAACATCCCTGTCCGCGACGATGCGGGCCGCCGCATCCGCAGCGCGTTCACGGCGCTTCCTGGCACCCTGCTGATTTCGGCGGACTATTCCCAGATTGAGCTTGTCATCCTTGCGCATCTGAGCGGGGACAAGAACCTCTGCCGGGCCTTCCTGGACGGGGTGGACGTTCACCGCTCTACCGCCGCCCTCGTCTACGGGGTGAAGGCCGAGGACGTTACGCCCGACATGCGGCGTTTTGCCAAGACCGTCAACTTCGGCATCATGTACGGGATGAGCGCTTTCCGCCTGTCGGGCGAGCTGGGCATAACGCGGACGGAGGCCAAGGAGTTCATTGACCGTTACTTCGCGAATTATGCGGACGTGAAGAAGTTCATCGACAGGACGGTGGCGGAGGCACGGTCATCTGGCTATTCCACGACGATAATGGGCAGAAGGCGGCTGATTCACGGCATAAACAGCAGGAACAAGAACGAGCAGCAGGCGGCGGAGCGGGTCGCCGTGAACACGCCCATACAGGGGAGCGCGGCTGACATAGTCAAGACCGCGATGGTCGGAATCCAGACCGAGCTTGACGCGAGGGGCTGGGGCAAGGACGTGCGGATGCTTCTGCAGGTCCACGACGAGCTTATCTTTGAGTGCCCGGATGACGAGAAGCGGCTTGCGGACGCGATAGCCCTCATCAAGGAAAAGATGGAAGGGGCGGTCAAGCTGTCCGTCCCTCTCCGCGTCAGCATAGAGCACGGCAGGAGCTGGGGGGAATTCCACTGATGGTCCTGGGGCTTTCGGGGCCTATGGCCGCCGGGAAGAACCTGGCGGCGGAGATTCTGGAAGGGAAGGGCTGGGCTTCCGTGGATGCGGACCTGCTCGTCCATGAGGTCATCGAGGACAAGAAGGAAGAGATTCTTTCTGCCTTCTCTTCCGAGGCGGAAAAGCTGGGGCTTTCCCTGCTCAACTCCGACGGGAGCGTGAACCGGCGGGCCGTCGGCCAGGTCATCTTCGGGCATTCCGAGCTTGTAGCCCGACAGGAAGGAATCGTCTACCCCGGCGTGAACGGGCGGATAGATGCTTTCCTTGAGGAGAACCGGCTGGCGGGCAGGGACTGCCTAATCAACGCGACCCTTCTTTATAAAGTTCCTTCCATATATAAGGTGGATGCCATGCTCTACGTGGACGCACCGCTTGTCCTCCGCCTTCTCAGGGCCAGGAGACGGGACGGCCTTCCGTTCCGGCAGATACTCGCCCGCTTCAAAAGCCAGGGGAATCTTTTCCCTAAATACAAGAATTCCGTTGCCGATATAAAGAGAGTATGGAATACCGGCAGCAAGGAAAAGCTTGAGCGCAAGATAAATGCTTTCCTTTCCTCCTGCCGGCCGAGGGGATAATAATTATGGAACAGAAAAAGACTTTGTGGGTTTCGCTGTCTGTGGGCATCTTCCTGCTCTTCGTCCTGGGAACTGCGATTGTCATATATTCTCCTGGAGCAAGGAATAACACCAATGCCATCGCAATGAGGGACAGCGGGCTTATCTACACGGCGAGCCTCCCTCCCCAGTCTGCTTCTCAGGGGAGCCTGATTTCCACGGGCACGAATTCCCCGGCTCCTGCCTCGGGGACCTACAGCCCGAGCTCCACGACCGGGACGGATATCAAGACTGACAGTGTGACGGTCATCGCCGATACCGCCAACGTATATGCCAAGGAAACGGTCAGCAGCTCGCCGTCCTCATCTTCACCGACATCAGTTTCGTATAACACAAACTCTGGCTCAGCCTCTGCTTCCAACGTGACGGCGATGAACCAGAAGGGCGAGGTTGCCATAAAGGAGACCGGCAACAAGAAGAAGTTTGAGGAGCCCGCGCCCGCGAAATCCAGCCAGACTGCGAAAGCTCCGGCTGCGGGCAAAGCCACGGAGAGCAAAGCCACGGCGACTACGGTGAAAGCCCCTTCTACGGCCACGGCCTCATCCAGTTCCGCATCCTCCAAGCCATCGTCTTCCGTTGCCCCCCACTACTGGGTGCAGGTCGCATCCTATTCCACCAAGGACAATGCGGACGAGGCGCGGAAGGTTCTGGACGCGAAGGATCTTCCCTGCGAGGTGTTCACATTCACCAAGGACAGCAAGCTCTACTACCGCGTCCGTGTCGGCCCGTACAAGACCAAGGGCGAGGCCGAGACCTGCAAGAAGAGCGTCGATTCAATCGCCTTGTTCAAGTCTGCCCAGAGCTACGTCGTTGATTCCAGCGCGAGGGCATCGCGCTAGAAGATGAATGTCGTCGTTTCAGGGGCCTCCGGTTACCTTGGGTGCAAGCTGGTAGAAAGCTTCCTCTCTCATGATAACCGTGTACTTGCCGTAGCAAGGAATACAGGAGGCCGCCTGAGGACTCTTTCGGACAAATACCCATCCCTCGATATATGCGAACTGGACGTGGATGACCTGCTTTTTTCCATGTCGCGCTTTTCCCCGGATGTTGTTGTCTCGACGACCTGTTGTTACGAGACAGACCCTAAGTTCCTTACCAAGACCGTCTCCTCAAACTATATCTTCCCCACGACCCTGCTGAGGAGTACCCTTCAGCTTGGCAGGCGGATCAGGTTCGTCTCCACGGGGACAAGCCTTCCCCCGAGCCTGAACCTTTACTCCCTGACAAAGAAGCAGTTCTCTGAACTCGGCAAGTTCTTTTCCCAATTAGGGAAGATACAGTTCGTCAATGTCCTTCTGGAAAGCTTTTATGGGAGCGATGAGCCCGGCGAGCGGTTCATAAAGCGGTCCATCCTCTCCTTGCTCGGGAACCGGGAGCTTGCCGTCACGGAAGGGACACAGCACAGGGATTATGTGAGCGTCGGTGATGTCGTCAGCGCGATGCGTTTCCTTTCCCTGTCGGACAGCCTTACCGAAAGTTATTACGAGATACCGCTTGGCTCCGGGGAATCCCCGTCCATACGCGAGATACTGGAATTCCTCAAGGCCGAGACCCATTCCTGCTCCATCATACGCTTTGGTGCCGTTCCCCAGAGGCCGGGCGAGCCCAGTACGAAGGCTGACTTGACAGCTCTTGGACAACTGGGATATACTGGCAAAATGACCTCCTGGAAGGACGGCATGAAGAAAATGATTGGGGAAATACAGAATGAGGATATTGGTTAATGGTGGCTGCGGGTTCCTGGGCAGCAACCTCGCTTCCTACGGAATAAAGAACGGCTACGACATCACGGTCTTCGACAATCTGTCCAGGTTGGGTTCTTCCAAAAACCTTGAATGGCTGAGAAGCCTCGGAAACTTCACCTTCATACACGGGGACACCCGCAACAAGAATGACCTTGAGACCGTCATTAAGAACGGACGGTTCGATGCCGTGTTCCATCTTGCCGGTCAGGTCGCCATGACCACCTCCATAGAGAATCCCTACAAGGACTTTGAGATAAACGCGATGGGCGCGCTGAACCTGCTGGACTCCATACGGAAATACAGCCCGGACACCGCGGTATTCTTCTCCTCTACCAACAAGGTCTACGGCGATTTGGAGCAGTATGACTACGAGGAGACGGACAAGCGCTACGTCTGCAAGCAGTTCCCGGACGGATTCGACGAGTCCGTGCCGCTGGACTTCCGCTCGCCCTACGGCTGCTCCAAGGGGGCCGCAGACCAGTACATGCTGGACTTCCACCGGATATTCGGCATAAAGACCACGGTATTCCGCCACTCCTCGATGTATGGCGCGAGGCAGTTCGCGACCTACGATCAGGGCTGGGTCGGCTGGTTCGTCGCTAAGGCGATAGAGCTGTACCAGAACCCCTCTGCCGAGCCGTTCACAATCTCCGGCAACGGCAAGCAGGTCCGCGACATCCTCCATGCCGATGACATGATAAGCCTCTATTATACCGCGCTTGAGAACGTGGACAAAGTGTGCGGCAACGCCTACAACATCGGCGGCACCATGGCCCAGTCACTTTCCCTCTTGGAGCTGTTCGACATGCTGGACGGCATGCTCGGGATCAAGATGCGCTACACCCAGCTTCCCGTCCGCTCGAGCGACCAGAAAGTCTTCGTTGCGGACACGGGCAAGATAAAGTCCCGGATTGGCTGGGTTCCCAAGGTTACGGCGAGGGAAGGAATCGAGAGGATGATCAGCTGGGTGAGGACTATATGACTGCCGGAATCAGCGTCGTAATCCCCTCCTATCAGGAAAGCGAGAACCTCCGCAACATCCTGCCCAATCTGAGCAAGCAGCTTTCCGGAATTGCCGTTCCCTACGAGATTCTCTGCGTTGACACGATGGAGCCCTTGGACGACACCGAGGCCGTCTGCCGCGATTTTGGTGCGACCTACGTCAAGAGGGCGGGTGGCAACAACTACGGGGATGCGATACGGACCGGCTTCAGGACCGCGCAGTACGAGTACACGGTCATCATGGACGGTGACGGAAGCCACGATCCCAAGTGCATAAAAGAATTCTATGAGGAAATCCAGAAAGGGCACGATCTCATCATCGGCTCCCGCTACACCAAGGGCGGCGACACGGAGAATCCCTTCATACTGAAGGCGATGAGCTATATCCTGAACGTCAGCTACCGGGTCATGTTCGGCATAAAGGTGAAGGATGTCTCTGACAGCTACCGGATGTACCGGACGGAGCAGACTCAGGCGCTCACGCTTGAGTGCGACAACTTCGACATCGTTGAGGAAATCCTGATAAAGCTGGCGATGAGCAAGAAGCCCTACGACATAAAGGAAGTTCCGATTTTCTTTGAGGAGCGCAAGGCCGGCGTATCCAAGCGCAAGCTCGGGAGGTTCATCCTGAGCTATCTGGCAACGATGCGCCGGCTTAAACGAATCCAGTTGAAATCCCGCTGACCCCTCCTACACCCTGAACTCGTCAATCTTCATCGAGATCTCGTTGACCGCGCCGGCCATCTTTATGGTGAAGCGGTTGAGCTGGGCTGTCGCCTCCTGGGTTGAGTCCGTCGTGGAGACAATCGTGTTGAAGTTATCGGACATATTGCTGGATGAGGCTTTCAGGTTCTCGATGGAAGCGAGGATTTCTTTTGTCCCGTTCTCTATCTCCCTGCTGGAGCTCTGAACCTCGCCGGAAGTCCTGTTCATCGCGCTCAGTGCGTCCATGACCTGCTTGCTGCCTTCGTTCTGTTCCTCCATCGCGCCCTTGATGTTGTCAACGAGCTGCGAGGTGTTGAGGGCCTTCTGGGAGACCAGCTCGAACGAGGCCTTGCTGGCGTTGGAGCTCTCCACGACCTTGCCGATGTTCTCCGCGATGGTCTTGAGGTTCTCGCTGATAATCTTGGACTGGGACGCGCTCGTGTCCGCGAGCTTGCGGATTTCCTCCGCGACGACGGCGAAACCCTTTCCCGCCTCGCCTGCGTGGGCGGACTCGATCATCGCGTTCATCGACAGGAGGTTTGTCTGGGACGATATGGAGGAGATGATCTGGTTTGTCTCCTGGAGCGACTTGCTCTGCTCCAGCACCGTCTCAAGCAGCTCGTTGACGATCTGGTTCTTCTTGACACCCTCGACTGTCGCATCGTTGAGCTCGGCGAACTCGTCGGACATCTTGTCCACGGAAGTGCCGACCGAGCGGATGTTGCCGATCATCTGCTCGATGCTGCTGCCTGCCTGGGTGATGGCCGCGGACTGGTCCTCAATCATGCCGTTGAGCTTCTCGATGTTCTTGGAAATCTCCGTTATCGAGCTGCTCGTGTTGCGGACGGAGGCATCCTCGTCCGCGAGTGTCCGGGTAGCCTCCGAAATCACCCTAGAGATGTCGTCGATGTGGGTCCGGGTCTTGTCCAGGCACTCCATGACGTTGCTGAACGTCTCCTTCAGGTTCGTGTTCGCGTCGCCGATGCCGCGGACGGTCTCTTGGATGGTGCTGACGAAGGTGTTGACCGACTCCTTGACGTGCGAGATCTCGTTGTTGTGCCTGACGTGAATCCTCTTGGTCAGGTCCTTGTCGCCCGTATTCAGGTTGTCAACGCTTTTCTTTATCTCGTCGAACTTGTCTATGAGAGTCTTGATGATACCAAGTATGCAGACGAGGAGGAGGAATGCGACGGCAAAGCCTCCGAGGACGGAGTTGCGCTGCAGGTTCCTCGTGATTTTCAGGGCCTCCTTCTTGGTCACGCCGGCGACCATCGTCCAGGTCTTGTTTGCGAGGGTGCAGGGCTTCTTGATGATGATGTAGTCGTCCGGGTTGATGTTGCTCTTTGCCCCGTCCTCGCCTTCCTGCGAGCCGAGCAGGTCCTCTCCTGCCCTCAGGTTGCCCCTGTCGTCATATATCGAAATGAGACCTGTCGAGTAGAAGGTTTTGGACAACCGGGTTATGGGTTCCAGCTCCAGGAAGCCCACCATGCCCCCGTGCACGTGCTCGCCGGTCCGCTCATCGGTGAAGTCCGACCTGACGAACAGGGGCATGTTGAAGCCACCGGCGTTGGACTGCCTGGGCGACTCCAGCCAGACTTCCACGTCCGAGCCCCTGTGCCGTATCCAGTACTCCTTGTTGAGGATTCCCACCACCGAGATGCCGCCCTTCGTGTTATAAGTCTCCGGCCCCCCGTCCTTGGCTCCGGTCGCGTCGTCCCAGAACACCATGACGTACTCGAAGCCGTCCGGCTTGTGCTTTTCTTTTATCGTCCGCTTGATGTGCTCCCTGTTCTCTGTCAGCCCGACGACCGAGTTCTGGAAGACCTTGAGGGCTTCCACCTTCCCCTCGAACCATGATTCCGCGTTGTGGACGGACATATCCAATATGCTTTCTATAGATTGGGTGTATATGCTCTGGACGGGCTTCTTGGTCAGCGTCGTCGTTATGACAAGAAAGACTGCGATGAGAATGACAATCTCCGAGAATGCGAGCGCCCCATACTTGGACAGCAGGGTCTCATTACGTTTTTTCATAAAAGCCTCCGAAAATTACGGAAAAATAAGGTATATATCTATTTTATCACAGGATTGGCTTTTGGGCAAATTGTTTCTTTGCGGGGACTACCCGGGGGGCTGGTTTTGGCAGGAATTTCCCTTCCACCGTGAACAAAAGCGTGCTATAATAAGGTGAGACTGCTTGCCACGGAGGGCTGCTTATGCTGATTTATCGGAAGACACAGGCTGTTCTTATCGGATGCCTTACGGCCTTGGTCCTGTTTTCTTGCAGCGGGACGGGCGGGGCGGCTGACTCCGCCGGCGCGACATACATCATGGGCGGAGGGGGAACTTCCTCCGCGAATACGGGCTCCGGCGGAATAAGCGCGATTGACATACTGAACCGGTCCAATGCGGACGACATGGAGGCCGTCGTGGCGATTCTGTCCCAGACCGGCGGCAGCAGCGGCAGTGGCGGCGGCGTAAATTACGAGCTTTCCAGCACCATCGTCCTGAACTCGGACGACATAGGCCTCCCCGCGGACGGCAGGGTCATCCTGACAATCAGCGGGGACGGCATGGACGACATAGAGCTGACTGTCCGCCCGGATGCTGACGGCACTGTCAGTTTTGAGATTCCCGCCATCCAGACCGGCACGACGGTCACCGTCAGCATGGAGGTCCAGGATGCTGACGGAGACACCGTGTGCATCGGAAGCGTGACCCAGACACTCGAGGGGGAGGAGAGCCAGTTTGACATAAAGCTGACCCGCTGCCTGCCCTTTAGCAAGCTTGGTCCCTACCTTGCGTCTCTGGAGGGAAACGATGCCGAAACGTCCTACAAGCTGCCCCGCATAACGGGGATGACCCCGGAGGACATAACATCAGATGCTCTCTGGAATATCATTAGGGAATGCGGTAAGTTCATTGACCTGTCAGAGACGACCCTCCCGGAAGGCATAACCAGCCTTAACATGGCATTTAAGGATTGCAACACCTTGACAGCTGCCCCCCAAATTCCTGCTGGTGTGGTAGACATGACAAACTGCTTCGTCGGTTGTTCGTGTCTGCTCTCCGCCCCGGACATCCCTGACGGAGTGACAAACATGACCGGTTGCTTTGATGGCTGCACAAGCCTTACCGCTGCCCCGGTCATCCCCTCCAGCGTGACAAGCCTGAATTCATGCTTCCAAAGCTGTGTCTCCCTACCCTCCGCTCCGGTCATCCCTGCCAGCGTGACCGATTTGAGTTATTGCTTCTATGGCTGTACAGGTATGTACGGTAATCTTGTCATTAAGGCAAGCATTACGGATTCTGCATGGTTTACGAGTGTATGTAACTCTTCGTACATAAGTGACGTGTATGTTCCCGATGCCCCGACAAGAGATGCATTCATTGAGTCGAACAGCCATCTTTCCAGCTCGACACACATTGGCACCCCCTGAGTCCTGCCCGGACGCGACCGTGCGCCCAGGCTGCAGGGGGAATGTGTCCATAGGCTGGGAACAAGGCTGCCTTCAGGCTGGCCTACCAGTCCTTCTTGAAGAGCCAGCCGTACTGATCGTCCAGGTTGCGGAAGCTGCTGATGTCGAAGATAGCCGTGCAGGGCGGCTCGTTGAAAGGCGTGGTCCTGGCGATGAACTGGT
>JAFSSU010000304.1 GCA_017450845.1 Treponema sp. | reverse complement strand
TAGGCGTTGTGATTGTGGATGCTCTCGAAGTTCCTGCATTCCACGGAGAACCAGGAGAAGCCCTTGTCGCACTGCTTGAAGTCCCTCAGGGCAATGTAGACCTCGCGCACCACGTCCTCAACGAAGCAGGGCTTGTCATACGCGCTCTCGGTGACGAACTTCTCGTCGGGCCGCTTGAGCACGCTGTAGAGGCCCGACGAGGCCGACTGCTCCACGAGCTCTATGACGTCCTCTATCCAGAAGAGGCTCTTGCTCTCTATCTTGACGGAGACGATACCCCGCTGGTTGTGCGCCCCCCGGTCGCTTATCGCCTTGGCGCAGGGGAAGACGGTCGTGACCGGGACGGAGACGGTGACAAAGAAACGGCTCCCCCCTTCGAATGCTTCTCCCTCCCAGCCGCACTGGTAGCTCATTATCCCTTTCTCGCGGGAGACGGGGGCCTCTTTCTCGATGAAGAAGGGAAAGGATATCGCGCCGAACGACCGCTCCGCCTCGAGCGATGTCCGTATCTCCTCCAGCATGGTCAGGAACTGCCGCATCCCCAGGTTCTCGTGGTGCCGGTGGAAAATCTCGATGAAGCGGGACATGTGGGTGCCCTTGAAGTGCTGGGGCAGGTTCACGTAGAGGTTGACCCGGGCGGTCGTCATCTGTGTGCCCTTCAGCTTGTCCAGCACCTTGACGGGGTAGCTCAGGTCGCTCACTCCGACTTTCATCAGGGGGACCTCGCGGGTGTCGCGGGTGTTCTGGATGTCTAGCATAAGCCGTTCTGCCTCCGTGCGGCCTCAAGGGTGTTATATATCAGCATCGCAATCGTCATGGGGCCGACCCCGCCGGGAACGGGCGTGATGTAGCCTGCGACCTCGCTGACCCCCTCGTAGTCCGCGTCCCCGACCAGGCGGAAGCCTGACTTCTTGGAGGAGTCGGGAATCCTGTTCACGCCCACGTCTATGACGGCGGCCCCGGGCTTTACCATGTCCTTGGTGACGGTTCCGGCGTGGCCTGAGGCAACGACGAGGATGTCCGCCTGCCGGGTCATCTCTGCAAGGTTCTTGGTTCCCCGGTGGCAGACGGTGACGGTCGCGTTGTATTCCTTCCTGAGAAGGAGCAGGGCGAGGGGCTTGCCGACAATCGCGCTCCGCCCGACGATGACGACGTTGGCCCCGTCGGTCTTTATGCCTGCCTCCTTGAGCATGACGCATATCCCGTGGGGAGTGCAGGGAAGGAAGCCCTCCGTCCCGCTGAACAGGTGGCCGATGTTGGCTGAGTGGAAGCCGTCCACGTCCTTCTCCGGGGATATCGCCTCCGTCACCCTGAGCGTGTCAATCTGGGGGGGCAGGGGCAGCTGGACGAGGATGCCGTGGACGGATTTGTCCTCGTTGAGCCTCCGTATGACGGCAAGGAGCTCCTCCTCGCTCGTGTCCGCCGGGAGCAGGACGCTCTTGTCCTCCATCCCTGCCGCTGCGAGGGCCTTGCGCTTACCCGTGACGTAGCTGACGCTGGCAGGGTCCTCCCCGACCAGGATTACGGCCAGGCAGGGGACGATGCCCTTGTCCTTCAGTCCCGCCACGGCGGCGGCGGCGCCTGCTTTCACTTTCTCTGCGACTTCCTTTCCGTTTATAACAACAGCCATTTTGTAACCTTCCCGACAAAGCAATGCTTTTATATTGAAACAACAGGCAGAAAACGTTATTATCTTTCTGCTCAACTGACGGGAACTATACACGATTTTGCATTAAATTGCTATATGAGGGATTATGAAACGTGTTCTAATATGTACCATAGGCCTTGTGTCCTGCCTCTCGGTCCTGCAGGCGGTCCAGCCCCTCTCCAAGAAGGAGATGAAGCTGTACGGCTCCTACAAGGACTACCATGACCGGCACGGCAACTACATCGAGCCGTATGCCTATGATGACGACGATTCTTACGACGACGAATACGATGATTATGACGATTATGACGGCGATGACTACGATGATTATGAGGAAGACGAAGAGGACGACGACTACTACGATGATGACCAGAAGGAGCACGAGGGCAAGAAGCAGGTGTCTTATGTCTACAACGCGACGAGGGCAGGGGACCAGCAGCTCAAGATAACCGTCGGGGCCGGCCTGCCGCTGAACTTCGGAACCCCCTTCAGCGATGAGGACAAGATAAAGCTTGGCGGTTACGGTACATTCGGCTACCATTTCTTCCTGACGGACTGGTTCGCGGTCGGCGCGGACATAGGATTCGGCTTCAACCCGACGATTGCCGGGCATACCTTCAACCATGTGCCTACGGTGGCAGTGGCGACCCTGCAGCCGTCCATCGGCAACTTCGAATTCCCCATAGCTGTCGGTGTCGGAGCGGCATGGGAGACCTATAACGGTGAGACCTACTGGCCGGGCCTGGTGCTCGTCGGTGAGGTCGGGGCCAGGTACAAGATTTCCCAGAGCTGGGGAGTTGGTTTAGATGCCTCCTATAAGATGATGCCGCAGTTCGCGCGGAACTGGAATACCGGTGAGGAGACCATCACGGGGACGTTCTTGACGATTTCTGCCTGCGCGAACTATTATTTCTAATTATAAGGAAAGACGATTATGAGCATTACGAAAGGGAACATACGGAACATTGCTCTGGCCCTGCCTCTTCTTCTTGCTGGCACGGTCTTCTTTAGTTGCCATGATCCTATTTTCGAGGACATAAACAAGGAATCCGCCATAAACGACGAGCGCATAAAGGGAAGTATGTCCGCTTTCGTCATATATGATGATTATATCTATTGTGCCCCGGCGAATGAGGGGGTAATCCACCGGAAGAAAAACTCCGCCTCCAGCCTGAGGAGCCGCGGCGGCTGGGATGACGTGCGCTGCCCGGAGACTCCGGTGTACCTTGCTGAGGAGGACGGCTACCTCTACATGCTCACGACGACATTTGAGAATGGCTCCGGGGCAAGTGAGGGAATCTATATGCCGACGGGTTACTATGAGTACCGGACCAAGAACCCCGGCGACTGGGGAAGCCGCATCAACACTTATGGATATGACATGACTGGCGACCTCCTGCCGTCCAAGTACAAGAACCAGCATACAAAGGTAAGGGCAAGCGACAATACCGTCTACTCCATGTCCACCAACACGAACGTTCTCTACCGGGATAACGAGGCAATCCTCTATGCAGACCAGAAAGAAGTCAAGGTCGGGAGCTGGTGGTGCATTGCGGCGTCAAAGGATCAGATTATCCTCGGTACCAATACCGGACTCTACCACATGCAGGTGGGCTCTACCGACATAAACAATGACGTCGCGCCGAACGACAAGAGTACCGCCAGGTCCATATTCAGCGGCATGACCATTCTCACGGTTTACGTGGAGGGGATGGAGAAAGAAAGTTCTTCCATCTGGAAGAGTTCTGGCATCAATGAGACTGACGCGGTGATATATGTCTTTGCGACGGGGCCGGGATCGGGCTACGCCTCGCAGAACGGCCTGTATTCCTATATCCCCGGGGAAGGCTGGGACAGCGAGTTCTAGCCACCATGAAACAGCAGGACGGCTCATCCCTCTTTGACAGCCCCGCCGCCACGCATGAGCCGCTTGCAGCCCGGATGAGGCCGAGGAACCTGGACGAATACATCGGCCAGGACCACATCGTGGGCAAGGGGAGATTGCTCCGGCGGGCAATCGCCGCCGACCAGCTGAGCTCCGTCATCTTCTACGGGCCGCCCGGATCCGGCAAGACGACCCTTGCCCGGGTCATCGCGGGGCATACCAAATCTTCTTTCATCAGCCTGAACGCGGTCCTCACCGGTGTCGCCGACATCCGCAAGGCGATTACGGACGCAGAGCAGCAGAGGAAGCTCTACAACAAGAAGACCATCCTCTTCGTGGACGAGGTGCACCGCTGGAACAAGAGCCAGCAGGATGCCCTTCTTCCCTGGGTGGAGAACGGCACTATAATCCTCATCGGTGCGACTACCGAAAACCCCTTCTTTGAGGTCAACAAGGCTTTGGTCAGCAGGAGCCGGGTGTTCCAGCTCAAGGCCCTGACCGACGAAGACCTGATGGCGGTCGCCAGGCAGGCCCTGTCTGACCTGGAGCGGGGCTACGGGCACTGGAAAGTCTCTTTTGAAGACGGTGCGCTGGAGCACCTTGTAAAGACCGCCTCTGGCGATGCGAGATCCCTACTGAACGCTCTGGAGCTTGCCGTAGAGACCACGCCGGATGTCTGGAAGCCTTCCGCGACCCCGCCCCAGCCTTCCTGGGGCAGCACGATATACATCAGCCGGGAGACGGCGGAGGAGTCCATACAGAAGAAGGTCGTCCTCTACGACAAGGACGGCGACTACCACTACGACATCATCTCGGCGTTCATCAAGAGCCTCAGGGGGCGGGACCCCGACGCGGCCTGCTACTGGCTTGCCCGCATGGTGCGGGCAGGGGAGTCGCCCGACTTAATTTTCCGCCGCATGCTGATAAGCGCGTGCGAGGACACGGGCCTTGCCGACCCCAACGCGATTACCGTCGTCTCATCCTGCGCCGCCGCATTCGACCGGGTGGGCATGCCCGAGGGCCGCTACTTCCTCGCCCATGCGGCCCTGTACCTGGCCACAGCCCCCAAATCCAACAGCTCCATGGCATTCTTCGACGCGCTCGCCGCCGTGGAAAAAGAGGACGCGGACGTGCCGAACCATCTGCGCGATGCGAACCGGGACGCGGAGGGCTTCGGCCACGGGGCGGGCTACCTGTACCCCCACGCCTACCGCGACCACTGGGTGGCCCAGCAGTACCTGCCCGATGCCCTTGTCGGCCGGGTCTTCTTTACACCCTCGGAGCAGGGATACGAGGCGGGCATCCGGGAGGACGTCCTTTCCCGCCGTGAGCTTCAGATAGCGGCATTGCTTGAGAAGAAGTCCGCGAATGAGGAGGGGCAGGACAGATGGTGGGGCGAGAGCGTCAATCCCCACCCCTTCGTTCCCGGCGAGGAGAACCTGACGTTCAGCCCGCAGGACAAAAAGAAGGAGAGCGCGCTGGAGCGGGCAGACCGCGCCTGGCGGAACAGGCTTGAATCCGGCAGGACCGAGGCCCTGCTTGACATACGCGACAAGATGCTGGAAGAAGCCTCCCTGCTCCGCCACCACCGGAACCTGGTCTGGGGAGCGGACGATGCCTTGCTGATTTTTGAGCTTGTACGGAGATGCCCCGAGGGAGTCAGTTGCGGTGTGTGCAGGAGAGCGGAGGGCAGGGCCCTGCTGGAGCAGTACGCCACGAGCCTTGGCGACCTGGACAAACCCCGGCTCGCCGTAGCGGGGCAGGACGGCTTTGTACTGCCGGACTTCGGCGGCATCGTGTTTGACCGGGCCTTTTTCCGCGATTCCATACATACAGCGGACGACATAGTTCCGCTTGCACAATCGATTATGGAAGCCTTTACCGGCAGGAAGAAAGAAGGGAGGGACTTCGCCTTTGCGGGCGAGGACGCGGACGGCGGGTTGCACAAGGACAGGGCGGCAAGCCTTGCTCCCGGGGCTGTCGTCGTCATCTCCCAGCGGATTCCCTGCCGGACGCAGCGGATAGCGGCCCTCATAGCGGACTGCCTGGGTGAACGGACGGGCGAAATCTCCGGTACCCTCGCCAAGATGCAGGCAGCCGAGGACGAGTTCTTTACGGACAAGAACAACCCGATGTTCTCCTGGGACGAAGAGACGCTCACCGAAGCCCTCAGAAAACAGGGGCTTGAAGTCAGCTGTTCCGTTATGAAAGTGATGGAGAAGAGGAGCATATCCGACAGGCAGATTGCCGCCTGGTTCGGGGAGAGTTCCGCCTATGCCGCAAGAATCCGGGATGCTGTCGGGGACGGGGGAATTCAAGCTATCGTCAAGATTCTCTCGGAGGAATCAAAGAAGAAAAGCTTTCCTTGGCAGGGCGAAAATGCATTTTTCACTTGTCGCTTGGGGAAAACTAGTATAAAATAGTTTAAACATTTTTTTATAGGAGCACAGAATGAACTTCATCTTTTTGGGACCGCCCGGAGCGGGAAAGGGAACTTTGGCCGTGGACGTAGCCACCGAGTACGGCATCCCGCAGATTTCGACGGGAGACATCTTCCGCGAGAACATCAAGAACGAGACCGAGCTGGGCAAGAAAGTAAAGAGCATCACCGCTTCAGGCGGCCTTGTAAGCGACGACATAGTGATTGCCCTCGTTGAGGACAGGATTAAGAAGGATGACTGCAAGAACGGCTTCATCCTGGATGGCTTCCCGCGCACGATTCCCCAGGCCGAGGCCTTCGAGAAAATCTGCCCGGATGTCAAGGTCATCAACTTCGAGGCCGACAACGAGCTGATCATCGCCCGCCTGTCCAACCGCCGGGTCTGCAAGTCCTGCGGTGCCAACTACAACGCGAAGTTCCGCCCGCCCAAGGTCGAGGGCAAGTGCGACAAGTGCGGCGGCGAGCTCTACACCCGCGACGACGACAAGCTTGAGGCGATTACCCACAGGCTGGAAGTCTACCGCGAGCAGACCGAGCCGCTCATCGGATTCTACAAGAAGCTCGGCAAGATTACCGACATAGAGTCCGGACGCGACAGCAAGGAAGTCTTCGTGGACTTCAAGAAGATTTTCCCCAAGTAAGATTCAGCCTGTGAACGAGCTTTCCCCGCGCAATCCTGATACTGGCAAAAGCTGCCGCCATCAGGAGGAGGGGAAGAATAAGGCAGAGGACGAATGCCCTCCTGACATTAGAAGCCCGTCCGCCTTGCAAAAGGGTGGCGGGCTTTTTCAGCTTTAAAAGCTCCCCCTGTCCTCCCAGGCGGAGGAGGCTGTCGGAGACGAATTCAAGTCCCCGCGTATCCATGGCCCCCGTGGATGCCGCTGCGAACGCCATCATGCGCGATGAGAGGGCATACTGGTCCCCCATTACGTAAAGGACGGGCTTGCCATCCAGGCAGGCACGGGCGGCAAGAAAAAAGCTGCCTGTCTCCTCGCCCGGCAAGGCTTCCGCGGAGACAGCGAAGGGGTTCGTCACGAGCTCCCCGCCAGCCGCCCCGTACTGCCATGACCCGGCCTCCGTCTTGAGCAGGCCTTCAAGCGAGAATCCCACGCTTTCCGCTACATCCCCGTCCAGATCCAGCGCACAGGGCCAGAAGAGGACCAGCCCCTTGCCTGCATCCTCCTGAGGAGGGACTATGGGCCAGAGCGGGTAGGGAAGATTCTGGACAAGGGAGGGAGAGCTTTGCCCCTGCAAGCCCAGCGTGAAGCAGGATGTTGAGGCAGTCATGCCCTCCTTGAAACAGATGCCGTACTTCATCAGGAGCTCGGTGAGCGGTCCGGAGCTCAGGCTGACTGACCAGTCCCCGCCAGTGTCCACGCTGTACGGCGTGGTCGCGATGAATGTCCTGCCCCCTCCATCGATGTAGGAGATGACGGCCTCCGCCTCCCTGAATGACAGGTCGGACGCTCCGACAAGAAGAAGGAATTCATCCCTTTCTGCGGGATTAAGCTTCCCTGCCGTCAGGAAAGACGGGTCTTCCTCTTCCGGCGAGAAGCCCTGCAAGGTCAGCCAGGGGGCAAGGTACGGATAGTCATCGTCAAGGGAAAGCCCGTTCCCGACAATGATATGGACCTTCCTCCCTGTTTCCCTGACAAGCCCCTGAATTCTCGTGCTCAGGTCGTATTCCAGCGTTTCCGTCCCGAGAATGAAGGGTATGACCTCCGTCCGCCCCTTGTAGCTGAGGGTTATGGCGGAGAAAACTCTTATCTGCCTCTTTCCTCCCGTTCCCGAAAGCTCTATCTCCTGTGGAAGGATTCCGTATGTCTCCAGCCTGCTCTCAATCTCCTTGCCGGTTGTATCCACAATCTCGTAGTCTGCCCTTCGGCATGAATCCGCATAAATCCTGATGAAGTCCTCTATGTCACGCACCTCGGAATAGAGCCTGCGGAGCGCACCGGTCCGGTAATATGTGATGGAAAGGGGGGAGTCCGCCTCCGCAAGGAGCGTCCTGCTGAAGGGGCTGACAGAGAACCTCTTTTGCTTCGTCAAGTCCAGCCTGAAATACAAGGCGTTGCTGTCCAGTACGAGAAGAATCAGCGTGGCGATGGCCAGGGCGACCTGCCGCCGGAAATTCAGGCTGACATTTCCCCGCTGCCTCTGTATGGCCGCCGCGGATGCCGCCACAAAGAAAAAGAAGGCGGAAAGGTAGAAAATCAGGTCCCTGCTGTCCAGAATTCCCTTGGAGGCGGCATCCTCATGCCAGGAGAATGAGATTGCCATCAGAAAAGAGGAGATGAAACGGGGAAGCCCCGAATGCTGGGCAATGCTGTGGGCAAAGCTGAAAAAAGCGAGGACAAGTGACGAGACTGCGAAGGCCGCCCCCTTGTTCCGTATCAGGGAGAAAAAGAACACGCACAGAGCGGTCGCCGCCGCAAGAAAAAGCAGAAGCCCCAGAAGGCCCGTCACAATGGCGGTGGCCTCCATGTTCCTGTTTCCCGGGAGCAAAAATGGGACTGGCAGGGAAAGGATCAGGAAGAAAGACTGGGCAGAGAGCAGGGCAAGGACTTCGGCGAAGGCTGCCCTCATGTCTCCGACGGGCAAGAAAAGGCGGTTGCCGGGACGGGGGAGAATCGAGGCGAAAGCGGGAACAAGGAGGATGGAAACAAGGGGAAAGAAGGAAAAGAAACCCCCTGCAGAAAAGAGCCCCCCCAGGAAAGACAAGACGACGGAAATGAATCCGAAAGCCCAGGAGACGGGGCTGATGGAGATGCGGTACAGGCAGCGTTTGTACAAGGAGCACATAAGGCAAAGCCATTGTAGGAGGCCGGCCCTGCCTTGTCAAGGCGTTTTCCTTATTGTATACTGATAGGGATGAGCAAGTTTGAGGATGATATGCAGAGCCTGGAAAGGCTTGCGGCAGACATAAAGCGGAACGACATCACGCTTGAGGAGGCCCTGAAGGACTTTGAGGAGGGCATAAAGCTCTCCAAGAGCCTTGAGAAAGAGCTTGAGAACATCGAAGGCAAGGTGATGAAACTTATGAACAACCCCGACCTCGCCGATGACGATTCCCCGTCAGGCGGTGCGGAGGCAGACAAGGCAAAGAAGAAGGCCCCTGCAAAGACCAAGACGGAAGGACCCCTGCTTGACCTCTTCACGCCATCCGGCGAGATAAACGGAACCAGAAACGCATAATGGCGGTACGTCAGCTAGACAGCGAGGTTGCCCGCAAGATAGCGGCGGGCGAGGTCATAGACCGTCCTGCCTCGATTGTCCGTGAGATGATGGACAACGCCGTCGACTCCGGGGCGAGCCGGATTGACGTGGAGATTGAGGGCGGCGGCATAGAGAAAATCCGCATCCGCGACAACGGTTGCGGTATGAGCCGGGAGGACCTGGAAGCCTGCGCCCGCCCCCATGCGACAAGCAAGATACAGAGCGAGGAAGACCTCCTGAACCTGACGACCCTGGGCTTCCGGGGAGAGGCCCTGTCATCGATGGCGGCGGTAAGCCGCCTGCAGATTATGAGCGGCCAGTGGAAGATGAACGCCTCGACGACGGAAAATCACATCCTGACCCCCTGCGCCCCGGTGACAGGAACGATCGTGCAGACGGCGGCCCTCTTCGAGAACTTCCCCGCCCGCCGGAGCTTCCTCAAACGGCCCGCCAGCGAGGGCATGATGTGCCGGAACACATTCGTGGAAAAGGCTTTGCCCCGGCCCGACATTGAGTTCAGCTTCACGACGGACGGCATCGAGAAGCTGCGCCTGAAGGCGACTGACAGCCTTGCGAAGCGCTTTACCGAGGGAATGGAGCTCTACGACAGCACTGATTTGTTCTACGAGATAAAAGGCTCGTCGAATGACAGGGAGAAGTCCTGGAGCTTCACGCTCGTCATAGGGGAGCCCTCCGTGTTCCGCAGCAACCGGAAGGACATCTACATCTACGTCAACGGCAGGCGGATTACGGAATACTCGCTCGTGCAGGCCATAGAATACGGATGCACGGGCTACTTCCCCAATGGAAGCCACCCTGTCGCATGCCTCTTCGCCCGGATGAATCCATCGCTCGTGGACTTCAACATCCATCCGGCCAAGAAAGAGGCCAAGTTCAAGGACCTCGGCCCCCTCCACCATGCTGTCTCAAGCCAGACCAAGAGCTTTTTCCGCCAGTACGGGCTCAAGAACATCGTCCTGCAGGCGGGAAGTTATGACACGGAGGATAAGGGCTATGCGGAAAATCTTTTGGAGCAGGAACCGCCCCGCCACGGCGAGCTTGAGGTAGAAAGCCCTTCTTATGGCCCGTCCTCCCGTCCTGTGGCTGACACGGCGGCTGCCCGCTACCTGGGATGCGGGTCCAGCCCCAGGTCCCGCAGGTCTTACAGCGATATAGGAAGGGGAAGCTTCTTTCCAAAGTCATACGGCAAGGAAGAGCCGGGCGCACCATCCTTTTACACCAAGGACTTCCGCCAGGGGCTTGAGGCTGTCTCGGAAAAGACATACCCGGCCCAGGCGGAGACGCAGTTCAAGCCCAACTACGTGGAAAAAAGCGGCGAGGACATGGGCGGGGTCAGATATGTGGGAAGCGCGCTCGGGACTTTTATCATCGCGCAGAAAGATGACACTCTCTATATCATAGACCAGCATGCCGCCCACGAGCGTTACCTCTACGACAAGCTGATGGAAGAGGCGGGGCAAAGGCAGGAGCTGCTCGTTCCCTACACGGTCAGGACGGAGAGCGTCGCCGATGACAATTACATCGAGGCGATTCAGGACAAGCTCGCGGAGGCGGGCTTTACCGGGAGCAAAAAGGAAGACGGTGTCTGGGAGTTCACGAGCGTACCAGTCCGCTGGAAGGGGACCGAGGCAGACCTTGCGAAGGACCTCCTGGACAGGAGAATTTCCCCGACCGACATGATAAACGCCGTCGCCGCCTCTACGGCGTGCAGGTCCGCAGTGATGGACGGAACCGTGCTAGACAGCTCCATGGCGGCATGGCTCTGCAAGGCGGCTCTTGAATTGCCTGACCCGCACTGCCCCCACGGCCGCCCCGTCTACACGACGATTACGAGGAGGCAGCTGTTCGACCTGGTAAGGCGGACGTAGAGGCGGGCAACGGCCTGCTATTTCTGGGCTTCCTTGCGAAGGAGGCTGTTATCCTCAATCTTTGCGTCGGGGGCGTTCTTCTTGATCGAGCTTATCCCGTTCAGGCAGGAGGCAATCGCCTTGTAGCCCTCTCCGGTGGCTATGATGCGGCCGTTCGTGGCGACGAGGCGGAAGCGGAATTCCCCGGCCTTGTCCTTGTAGACCTCATACTTGGGACGGGGCAGCTTGGTGTAGCCTTCCTCTGTCTGGTTCTCCACCTCGGCCCCGCAGTTCTTGACGACGCTTGAGATTCCGACCTTGCACTTGGGCTTCTGCGTGTAGACCTCGCTCGTCGCTATGATTTCTCCGTTGTTCGCCACAAGGTTGAACTTGAAGCCGTTGTTCTTTGTCCTGCTGATAACGAATTTACCCATAATAAAGAAACCTCCACCGTAAGATATAGGATAGTTCCTATTATAAGGCACAAAGGGAATATTGGCAAATTCTTTTTCTTGTCCGGCCCTTTTATCCTGCCGCCGTGTTCCTTGACATAGTTACAAAGTATTTGTATCATTCCAAAATCATGGCACAGATTAAGAAGATAGGCGTTTTGACAAGCGGAGGCGATGCGCCGGGAATGAATGCGGCGGTCAGGGCCGTTGTACGCACGGCCCTCGCCCGGGGAATGAAGGTCGCAGGTATAAAGAAAGGCTATCAGGGCCTTCTGAACGAAGAAATCATAGACATGGACTCCCGCTCAGTCTCCAAGATACTGGAGCGGGGCGGAACTGTGCTCGGCACTGCCCGCAGCGAGGAATTCATGCCGGACTCCGGCAAGAAGAAAGGTGCGGACATCTGCAAGAAGCACGGAATCGAAGCCCTCATCGTCATAGGCGGGGACGGTTCCTACAAAGGGGCGCTCGGGCTTTCCAAGCACGGAATCAACGTCATCGGAATTCCTGCGACGATCGACCTGGACATCGCATGCACGGAATACACGATTGGCTTTGATACCGCCGTCAACACCGCGATGGAGGCCATAGACAAGGTAAAGGACACGTCTGCCTCACACGAGCGTTGCAGCATCATCGAGGTGATGGGACGGCACGCCGGCTACATCGCGCTCTGGTGCGGGATGACGAACGGGGCGGAAGACATCCTGATTCCTGAGGATAAGGACGGGTTCGACGTGGACAAGATCGCGAAGAACATCATCGAAAACCGCAGGAAGGGAAAGGTTCATCATATCATCATCAAGGCGGAAGGCACGGAGATGGATTCCACCGACCTTGCCCGGAAGATTGAGGCGGCGACAAAGATTGAGACCCGCGCGACCGTCCTCGGTTATATCCAGCGTGGCGGCAGTCCCAGCGCGAAGGATCGCTACTATGCGTCGATTATGGGTGCGTATGCCGTGGACCTCCTGCGTCAGGGCAAAGAGAACAGGATTGTCTGTTACAGGCAGGGGAACTTCATCGACATGGACATAGACGAAGCTCTCGCCGAGCCCAAGAAAGGAATTGACGCATACCAGCTGGAAGTCGCGCGCCTGCTTTCCGCGGAGCTTGCCTAAAGACACATTCTACCATTGCCCACTTTCCCAAACCGGCGAAAGGTGCTATAGTATCCCTCATTACACAAGATTTACGAGGTTTTAGGCTATGGCGTATCCGTTCGGCGAGATTGAGAGCAAATGGCAGAAATACTGGGATGACAACAAGACATTCAAGGTGACGGAGGACAGCCGCTTCCCCAAGGACAAGCGGCGCTACGTCCTTGACATGTTTCCCTATCCGTCGGGGGCGGGCCTGCACGTCGGCCACCCCGAAGGCTACACGGCAACGGATATCTCCTGCCGCTACCTGAGGATGAAGGGCTATAACGTCCTGCATCCGATGGGCTACGACGCCTTCGGCCTGCCTGCCGAGAACTACGCGATAAAGACGGGAACACATCCCGCCGAGACGACATTCAAAAATATAGAACATTTTACCCAGCAGATAAAGGCGCTCGGCTTCTCCTATGACTGGGACCGGGAAGTCCGCACCTGCACCCCGGACTACTACAAGTGGACCCAGTGGATTTTCCTCCAGCTCTACAAGAAGGGCCTTGCCTACGAGGCGGAGACTCCGATCAACTGGTGCCCCGAGTGCAAGACCGGCCTTGCCAACGAGGAGGTCAAGGAAGGCAAGTGCGAGCGCTGCGGCGCTTCCGTTACCCACAAGACGATCCGCCAGTGGATTCTGAAGATTACCGCCTACGCCGATGAGCTCATAAAGGACTTGGACGGCCTGGACTGGCCGGAGAGTGTCAAGCTGATGCAGCGCAACTGGATCGGCCGGTCCGAGGGTGCAGAGGTTGACTTCGCTATCGCGGGGGCTGACGGCAAGGCGACGGACCAGAAGATCCGCGTCTATACGACCAGGCCCGACACCCTCTACGGTGCGACCTACATGGTCCTTGCCCCGGAGCACAAGATGGTCGCCGGCCTGACGACGCCGGAGCAGAAGGCTGCCGTCGAGGCCTACATCGAGCAGGCCGCCAAGAAGTCCGACCTGGAGCGGACCGACCTTGCCAAAGACAAGACCGGCGTCTTTACCGGCAGCTACGGCATTGACCCCGTGAACGGCGCGAAGGTGCCAATCTGGATTTCCGACTATGTCCTGACCGGCCACGGAACCGGCGCGATTATGGCCGTTCCCGCCCACGACGAGCGTGACTGGGAATTTGCTAAGAAGTTCGGCCTCAAGATAATCAAGGTCGTCGCGAGCAAGGAAGAGGTCGCTTCCCTTGCGGACGGCGACGAGGCGAAGGGGGCCGCGATGATCCGCGAGGCCGCCAAGAGCGCGGATGCCTACGCAAAGCTTGCCGCCGCCCACCCCGACGTGTTCGACGTTGCCAGCGAGTGCACGCCCGCCAAGGACGGCTATTCGATCAACTCCGCCGACTTCAGCGGAAGGGCGACCAAAGAGGTCATTCCTTCCATAATAGAGTGGCTCGGCAAAGAGGGAATCGGCAACAAGGCCGTCAGCTACAAGCTGCGCGACTGGGTCTTCAGCCGCCAGCGCTACTGGGGCGAGCCGATTCCGCTCGTCCACTGCCCCACGTGCGGTACCGTCCCCGTTCCCGAGGACCAGCTGCCGCTTGAGCTTCCCGCCGTCAAGTCCTACCAGCCGACGGGTACGGGCGAGTCGCCACTTGCCGGAATAGACGAGTGGGTCAACTGCACGTGCCCCGTGTGCGGCGGCAAGGCACGCCGCGAGACCAACACGATGCCCCAGTGGGCGGGAAGCTGCTGGTACTACCTGCGCTACCTGGACCCCCACAACGACAAGGAGTTCTGTTCCAAAGCGGCGGAGAGCTACTGGATGCCGGTTGACCTCTACGTGGGAGGGGCGGAGCATGCCGTCCTGCACCTGCTTTACAGCCGCTTCTGGCACAAGGTTTTGTACGACATCGGGGTGGTTTCCACGAAGGAACCCTTCCACAGGCTCATAAACCAGGGGATGATAACGAGCTTCGCCTTCCAGAGGGCCAACAAATCCCTCGTCCCCGTCGATCAGGTGGAGGAGGCCGCTGACGGCAGCTTTACCGAGAAGGAGACCGGCGAGAAGCTTGAGCGGGTCATCGCCAAGATGAGCAAGTCGCTCAAGAACGTCGTCAATCCCGACGAGATGATCCAGAACTACGGGGCGGACAGCGTGCGCATGTACGAGATGTTCATGGGACCGCTCACCGAGTCCAAGCCCTGGAATACCCAGGGACTCATCGGAATCAGCCGCTTCCTGGACAAGGTCTGGGCGGTCGGCCAGAAGGAACTTTGCGACATTGACGTGACGGGAAAGCTCGACGATGAGAAGCTCGTCTCGCTCCGCAAGACCTACGCCAAGACCGTGAAGAAGGTTTCCGACGACACGGACAGCCTGAGCTTCAACACGGCGATAAGCCAGATGATGATTTTCATCAACGAGGCCTCCAAGCTGGACAAGCTGCCCCGCGTTTTCTGGGAGGGCTTCGTCAAGATGCTCGCCTGTTACGCCCCCCACATGGGCGAGGAGCTCTGGCAGAAGGCCGGCCATGACAAGACGCTCGCTTACGAGAGCTGGCCGGTTTTCAGCGAGGAATTCGCCAAGGAGGACAGCAAGGAGATCGTCGTCATGATAAACGGCAAGCTCCGCGGCAAGTTCCAGGCCGCTCCCGGTACGGACAAGGACTCTCTCCAGAAGACTGCCCTTGAGACAGAGGGAGCAAAGAAGTTCCTTGACGGGAAGAGCATCGTCAAGGTCGTCGTCGTGCCGGACAAGCTCGTCAACATCGTCGCGAAGTAGGGGACAGGCATGATAACGGCT
>JAFSSU010000032.1 GCA_017450845.1 Treponema sp. | reverse complement strand
TAGACGGCATCCTTCGTTGTCACCGTTATGTCGCTCCTTCCCATTATGGACTGCAGCTCGGAGACCACGCTGAAGCCGGTCTGTTTGAAAATCACGTGGGTTATGGACTCGTAATAGTTCTCGCACTGATTCTTCTTCATCAGCACGGGGATGTCCGCGACCGCGGCCTTTAAAAGTGCGGCAAGACGCTCAATGTCGGCATGGATGAACGCCTGCCGGAAGTTCTCGACCGCAAGCCCCAAGTCATCGCTTTCTATTGTCGTGAACTTGGGGATTATAATCTGGAACATTCCCTTCTCCACCTCGCGGTTGGGGATGCCCAGCGTGTACAGATCCGAATCAGCGTCATAGTCCTTTATGGTCAGGTAGCCCGACTGGTAGAACACGGGAAGCATGTTCGCGTTATCGGGGTCATAGTCCTTGAAGTTCGACTCCTGCGTGATTAGGGGCTTGGTGTAGCGCAGGAGGTCGGCGGGGCGCTTTTCCAGCGTCCGTATGAGCATGGTGGGGGTCGCCGTCTCGAACCAGTAGGAGCCGAACTTCTTCTGCTTGAAGCAGCGCAGGAGGCTGAACGGGTTGTAGACACCCTCTACATTGTCAGTGAAATGGTAGCCGTCGTACATGCTGGCAAGACGCGCCTTCGCCTCATCGATGGAAATGCCGTTCTTCACTGCCAACGCCTCGATTTCCGGCATGAAGTATCTGTCAAGCTCCGCATTTGAAATGCCGCACAAATCAGAATAGGACTCGTCAAGGCTGATGTCGTCCAGCTGGTTCAGGCCGCTGAAGATGTTCACGTGGCTCACCTTGGTGATTCCCGTGATGAACAGAAAGCGGATGTACTTGTCGCAGTCCTTGAGCGGGCTGTAGAAGCTCCTGAGCTCCTGCCGGTTCTGCTCCTCTGCTTCCGTGTAGAGCGCGTCCAGGATGGGCTTGTCGTACTCGTCGATCAGGATGACTACCTGCTTCCCGGTCTTCTCATAGGCCGTTCGGATGACATCTGCAAGGCGTTCCGCAGGGTCGTCGCCCTGACGATCGATTCCACACAGTTCCTCATATTCCGACACTATGGCGTTGAGCCGTGCCTTGAGCCTCGCGTTGTCCTCGTAGCTGTTCAGCCCGAAGCTGATTTTGAGCACCGGCCATTCCGTCCAGTCCTTTTCTTTCTCCGCAATCGCAAGCCCCCCGAACAGGTCTTTCCTGCCCTGGAAATAGTATTCCATCGTGGAAAGCAGGAGGCTCTTCCCGAAGCGCCGGGGACGGCTCAGGAAATAGGGCTTTCCCTCGCGGGCAAGCTTATATATGAAGGCCGTCTTGTCTACATATATGCAGCCGCGCCTGCGGAGGTCCTCAAAGTCCTGTATGCCAATCGGCAGAAAGCGTCCTTCCATGAATGCCTCCTGCCTCCAATGTACACCCTTTAGGCTGTTTTTTCAAATTTCCGCTTGCATTCCTCCCGATGTGTGGTATAATTGGAGCATCAGGAGCTGTCCGCCGAGGAGTCCTATGGACGTGGATGAGCGGCTGACAGAGCGAGGAGCCACAGGCTAGCGATGATGCCGGGGCGGGGGGCTTGGTGATTTGCAGGGCGGGCAGGAACGCACCGCCGGGTTAGACGGGAAAAACGGAAAATGGCACAGGTAAATTCAGCTCCTCTCCTCTCCTCGTAGCGTAGGGCATTTCTACTTTCTCACACAGGGGCATGTGCGTCCGTCCAAGGGCGTACCATGCCCTTTTGCTATTTTAAATCCAACAAAACAAGCAACATGGAGGCTCAAAATGAAAGCAGCAAGGATGATCAAGGCGGGCGTTCTCGCCCTGGCGATGATGGTCATGGGGACGGCGGCGTTTGCACAGGGGGCAAACCTGCTCAAGAACGGGAATGCCGGCGACGGAATTTCGGGATGGGTTGACCCGGATAGCGCCTGGTCCTCCGTTTCTGCAAAATGGAATCGCGGGGGCCGGATGTTCTGGCCCGGCAGAAGGAAGACCGCAGGAACCCGCATGTATCAGGATGTTGCAGTCAGCTCATCCACCGGCGGGACGGCAAAGCTTTCTGCATACGCCCACGGCTACGGAACCGACAAAGACAAAGCTGTACTCCGTCTGGAATTCCTTGGCTCCAGCGGGAGCGTCATAGACAGCTGCGAGTCTGACTATGCATCGGGCGAACGCGACAAGGATAACTGGCGGCAGATAAGCGTGAGCCGGGTTGTCCCTGCTGGTGCAGTTACGGCCCGGGTTTCGCTGGTCGGCATAAACGGGCACAACTCTACGAGCGACTGCGACTCATACTTCGCAGATGTCGTGTTCACCGTAAGCGGTGGCGGTCAAGCAACAGGCACGACAACGACGGTAAACCCGGTACCGGCATCCGCTGTCAGCCTGATATGCACGCTGGAACCCGGCGGCAGCGTCAAGCTCGCCATTCCGGGAGAGACTGTCGTAAGCTGGACAAGCTCCGACAATTCCGTGGCGACGGTGAGCAAGAAGGGCAAGGTGAAGGCTGTTGACGAAGGCACCGCCATAATAGCGGCCACTACTTCTTCCAAGACCGTGAAAATTCAGGTGGAGGTGGAGGAGTAGGCCGACTCCGGCCAGACAGGCGGGCGGTGGGAGCCGTTCCCCCCAAGGCCGGATGAACAGCCCACGTGCTTCCGCTTGCATACCCTGAGGTTGTTTCAACCCGATTTAATAACGCCGTAAGGCGGAGTGGTCACAAATCGCGTCAAAGTCGCGGTCGCTGAACAGCACAGGAGCGTCATTAGCGAGCGCATAAGCTGCTATAAGACAGTCATTCGACTTTCTTATGGTTATTCCCTTCCTGCGCAGAAAACGATACAGGTCAACAGCCGTATCTTCGATAAATGGGAAATCCGGTTTGAGCATCGGAAACAGGCTTATAATGTCCTTTACCTTGACGAACCGATTTTCGTCACGTATTCCCTGCAAAAGCTCCTGATACACGGTGGGGCATACCAGAACTTCATGATTGGCTACAAGCCGCTTCATCTTCTGGATTTCAACCGAAGCTTCCTTATGGGGTGATAAAAAATCAATCCAAACTGATGTGTCTACTACAACTCCAGGCATCGGTCTTCCCTCATTGTGTCAAGGTCTCCTTCCCAGATACCGGAGCCTTCCAGTTCCATGAGCTCCTGACAAGCCTGCTCATAGGACATGGATTTTTTACCCAGAAGCCGGATTTCAACTTCATATCCGTCATAGGCGTTGATAGCATCGTTCTCAACGACAACAGTATTTCCCCGCACATATCCCTTCATTGCCGTCATATTGTCCTCCTGCCTCCAATGTACACCCTTTGGGCTGTTTTTTCAAGATTCCGCTTG
>JAFSSU010000303.1 GCA_017450845.1 Treponema sp. | reverse complement strand
CTCAAGCTCGGTCTTCTTGGCCTCGGCCTCGGCTATGAGCTTTTCCAGGCGGGCGACCTCTTTCTCTATCTTGCGCCGCCCGGCTTCCTCCTGCTTGCGCTTCTCCCAGGCCTCCTTGCCCGAACTGCCGTCATCGGAGGAGGATGCGGACGCGGACTGGCGGGCCGGAGCCTTTGCGGAAGACGATGCGGAGGCACCGGCAGCTGGCGGCGGAATCTCGCCCGAGGCCTCGGCCTCAAGACGCTCCATGTAATACTTGTAGTCGCCGGGGAAAATGCGGTGCCTGCCGGGATGCAGCTCCAGCACGCGGGTCGCAAGCCCCTCGATGAAGCCCCTGTCGTGGCTTACAAAGACGACCGTCCCGCCGAAGTCCCTGAGCGCGTCCAGCAGCACGTCCTTGGAGTGCATGTCCAGATGGTTCGTAGGCTCGTCCAGCACGAGCAGGTTCACCGGGCGCAGGAGCAACTCCAGCAGGGCAATCCTGCTCTTCTCCCCGCCGGAAAGCACGTCTATGCTCTTGAACACGTCGTCGCCCCGGAAGAGGAAGGCCCCCAGCATGTCGCGCAGCTTCGGCACGAGGGCGAGCGGAGCCTTGGACTCCAGCCGCTCAAGGATTGTCTCGCTGCCGGTTATCTTCTCCGCGTTGTCCTGGCAGAAGTAACCGACCGAAACGTCCGTGCCCAGCTTGACCGTGCCTGTGTAATCGGAATCCGCCCCGGCCAGAATGCGGAGGAGCGTGGACTTTCCCGCACCGTTCCGTCCCGCGACGACGAGCCTCTCGCCCCGCTCCACCACGATGTCAAGGCCGTTTATGACCGCAGGCCCGCCGTAGCTCTTGGTCAGCCCCTGCAGGGTCAGCACCAGCTGGCCCGAATGCGGGGCGGCCGGGAAGGAGAAATGTATCTTCTTGAGATTCTCGGGTATCTCTATCTTGTTGGCAAGGAGCTTGTCCAGCATCTTCTGCCGCTCCTGGGCCTGCGCCGCCTTGGTCGCCTTGTATCCGAAGCGGTTGATGAATTCCTCCAGGTGGGCGATCTCTTCCTGCTGCTTCTTGTATTCGGCGGTCAGGGTCTCAAGCTCCTGGGCGCGGACCTCCTCGTAATGGCTGAAGTTGCCCGGATAACGGCGCAGCTGGCCGCCAAAAAGCTCGTAGACCTCGTTCACCGTGTGGTCCAGGAAGTAGCGGTCGTGGCTCACCAGGAGGAAGCCTCCCTGGAAGTCGGAAAGGAAGCCTTCCAGCCAGTTGCGGGCCTCTATGTCAAGGTAGTTCGTCGGCTCGTCAAGGAGCAGGATGTCCGGTTCCGCCATCAGGGACTTGGCGAGGGCAATCCTCATCTGCCAGCCGCCGGAGAATTCCTCCGTCCGCTTGGCGAAGTCCTCCCTGCCGAAGCCCAGTCCCAGAAGCACCTGCTCGGCAAGGGATGCCCTCCTGTACCAGCCGGACTCGTCCAGCTTGGAAAGCAGCTCCGCCTGCTCGACGGCAAGCTGGTCTGCCTTGGCGGGCTCGGCCTTCATGCGGTCGCCCAGGGCATCTATCTCCTTCTGCCACTCGTATCCGTATTCGAAGGCCTTGTCCGCCTCCTCCATCAACGTGCAGCCGGAATGCACCAGCCCGCTCTGGGGCAGGTAAGAAATCCGCGCCCCCTTCTCCGCGATCCGCTCGCCGGAGTCGCCTTTTATAAGGCCCGCCATCAGCTTGATCAGGGTGGACTTGCCCGCCCCGTTCGCGCCTGTCAGGGCGGCCTTGCTGCCCTTGTGAAGGTTTATGGAAGCTTCCTTGAGGATGTCCCTGTCGCCGAACGCGAGGGAAAGCTTGGAAAACTGTACGAACGCCATCCTGCCCTCCCCTACTGGCCGTCGGACATAGCGGCCGCTGTCTGGAAGAACATGACGAGCGGGCTGGACGAGGAGGACACGCTGCGTATCTTGCGCCCGGTGACGCTGTCCTCCTCCTCCCGTATACGTGCGGGGGCAAGGCGGAGCCCTCCCGGTTCTTTCTTGTAGAGCAGGTTCACCTCGCTGCCGTTCTTGTCGAACTTGAACGTGAGCACCCCGTCCCATTCTGCCTTGAGGGCCTTGCTCAGGAAGTAGCGGATAGAAACCGTCCCGTCCTTGCCGGAGTTCCGGCTGACGAGCGACGGGACCACCAGGTCGTAGTCCGCCCAGCTGAACGTCCCGCCGTCAGCCAGCGAGCTTGCGCTGACAGAAAGGGTTCCGTAGGCGGAGCTGAAGAACTCAGGCCCGAACTTGGCAAGGTCGCTTATGACGGTCTGCCGCCGCTCCTTCTCGTTCTTTATGAGCGTCGCTATGTCCGTGTCCTTGCCCAGGGTGACAAAGCCGAACGAGCGGGGCTTGCCGCTTGAGTCCGTGTACTGCAATGCTATGGAAGACTTGCTTTTTACCGTGACCTGAATCTGCGTCCCGTTGAAGCGGTAGACACCGCCGCGAAGCTTGGTGACTCCCGCGTAGGGGTAGCTCGCATCGACGTTGAACAGGCGCAGGACCACCTCGCCGGTGGAGCTTCCCGTGTCAAAGCGGTAGTCCTCGGAGAAATAATCAAAATCAAGCTCCTTGGATGAGATCATCTTCTGGAAGTAATCAGGGTACCAGACGGAGGACAGCATCTGCTCAAGCTCGTCGTCCGCCTCCTGCACCTCGGCCTCCTCCGCCCCCTCGCCGTATGAGCCGTCGGAATTCATCGTGAAAAGGCGGAGGTTCTGCGAGAAGCACCAGCCCGCCGTGCCACCCTTCGTTATGACGCGCAGCCACTCGCCCTTAAGAAGCTCCTTGCCGTTGGTGGGGATGACCCCCTCACCCTTGTAGAGGGCGCGGATTATCTCGTCCTGACGCAGCCGGTAGACCTGCTTGCTGCCGTTCTCCGGGGCCTCGCGGATGGGAAGGCCGTCCAGCACGCACTTGGCGTACTGGTGCTCAAAGTCCTTGTACTTGGCGGCCCTCTCCAGGGCCTTCTTCTTGGACATGGGGGTGGAGAGCGCGCTGAAAGGCACCTCTATCTTCTCGACAATATCGGTGTTCGGGTTGTCGATGACGTATTCCTGCATTATGTTGGACTTGAGGTAGACGGGGACGATCGTCCCGTCAGCTATTCCCTGGTCCGCGATCGTCCAGAGAACGACGCTGTATCCTATCACGCCCTCGCAGGAGGCAAGCAGGAACGCCGCCACCGCGCAGAGGGCCAGAAAAACTGCCTTGCAAAGCTTCATAACGCCCTATCATAGCGAAAAACGGGAAAAGTTTAAAGGGAGGTCTTGCGCACGCTCCTCACCCGTCCGGGTGAAAAGCCTCACCTGTCCGGGTGAAAGGACTCACCCGCCCGGGTGAAAGGACTCACCCGCCCGGGTGAAAAGTCGCACCCGCCCGGGTGAAAACGAAGGGAGGGACTGGCTACGCCCCAAAGCCATGCCTTCGCGACAGCTTGCAACCGCCCGTAATCTGTGCTACTATGGTAGGAACGTGGGAAAAACGGGGATAGAATGGACAAAGTAGAGACACACCTGTACATCATCGGGGCAGGCTTTGCCGGGCAGATGATTGCCAAGGACCTGATACGCAAGGGAATTTTCGGCCATGTCGCGGCCTTCCTGGACGACGACAAGAAGCTCATCGGCACAAAGATAGACGGCATCCCGGTTCTGGGGCCGATTGACGAGGTGGCCCCCCTGCTCAGGGTGACGGCGATAGACAAGGCGATCATCGCCATTCCGAGCGCGAGCAGCGAGCGGATCCGGTCCATCTACAACTCGCTCAAGGAAGGCGGCTTTTTCCGCATCAAAATCCTGCCGTCCATAAGCCAGGTCATAGACGGCAAGGCCCACCTGATCCAGGCCCGGGACATCAACCCCCTGGACATCCTGGGCCGCACGCCGATTATCATCCCCCTGCACGAGAGCCTCGCATACCTGAAGGGCAAGCGGGTCCTCATCACCGGGGCGGGCGGGTCAATCGGCTCGGAGCTGTCTCGCCAGCTCCTGTCCGGCGGCTGCGAGCGCATTTACCTCTTCGGCCACGGGGAGAATTCGATAGTCGGCATCTACCGCGAGCTGCACATCCTGCAGAACGAGGGCGTGGGCGAGAAGGCCTCGGTCGTCCCGATAATCGGCGACATGAAGGACCGGGAATACATGAAGTACATCGTCTCCAAGACCCATGCCGACGTCATCTTCCACTGCGCGGCCTACAAGCATGTCCCGATGATGGAGGAGAACCCGGTCGCCTCGATCGAGAACAACGTCTTCGGAACAAAGAACCTGCTGGATGCCGCCCTTGAGGCCGGGACAAGCCGCTTCGTCCTCATCTCCACGGACAAGGCGGTGGACCCCGTGAGCGTCTACGGGGTCAGCAAGATGCTCTGCGAGAAGCTCGTCAACGATGCGGCCGGCAGGGTAAAAGACGGCCAGTCGTTCATGTTCGTCCGCTTCGGCAACGTCCTGGGCTCGCGCGGGTCCATCCTGCCGATTTTCATGGAGCAAATCCAGAACGGAGGCCCCGTCACCGTCACTGACCGCGACATGGAGCGCTTCTTCATGACTATTCCCGAGGCATGCTCGCTCGTACTTCAGACGGGCGGGGTCGGCGTGAACGGAGCGTCATACCTGCTGGACATGGGAGAGCCCATAAAGATACTCGACCTCGCCGAGCAGATAATCCGCTTCGCGGGCTTCGAGCCATACGAGGACATAGACATCAAGTTCATCGGGACCCGGCCCGGGGAGCGGCTCGTGGAGCCCCTCTGGCTTGACGAGGAGAAGCCCCAGCCGACGGACTACCAGAAAATCCTCAGGCTGACGAACATACCGCCCCGGACCTTCGGCCTTTCCCGGCTCGTGGAAAGCCTTGCCCCGATATGCACGTATACCCCCGGCAAGGAAAACCTGTACCGGAACAAGGACGAGCTATTGAGGCTCCTGCGCTCCGCCGTCCCCACGCTCGATGATTTTTACAAGGCTCAGGAGCAGGACGGCAAGGTGGTCAACATGTCAAATTCAGTCAAGGTGGTTTTATAATGGCAGACAACACAGGAAACGCTCTGAAAGTCCCATTCTTCAGGGCCTCGATAGGAACAGAAGAAGAGGAGGCCGCGCTCAGGGTCCTGAGGAGCGGCTGGCTCACGACAGGAAAGGAAGCACTCTCGTTCGAAAAAGAATTCGCCGCGAAAGTAGAGGCAAAGCACGCGCTTGCCGTCAACAGCAACACGAGCGGCATGGTGCTCGCGATGGAAGCATGCGGGGTCGGCCCCGGCAAGGCCGTCATAACGACCCCCTACACCTTCGTCTCCACGGCGGCCTGTGCCCGCCTGCTCGGTGCCGACGTGTACTTCGCCGACATAGAGAAAGACAGCTATTCGATTGATCCTGCAAAGATAGAGGAGATACTGGAAAGCCCGCGCGGCAAGAATGTCGTCGCCATTGTCCCCGTGCACATAGCGGGGAACGTCTGCGACATGGACGCGATAATGAGGCTCGCCAGGAAATACGGGGTCAGGGTCATAGAGGACGCGGCCCACTCCTTCCCCAGCAAGACCAGCATGGGCTACGCGGGAGTCATAGGCGACGCGGGCGTGTTCTCCTTCTATGTGACCAAGACGATTACGACCGGCGAGGGCGGCATGGTCACCACGAACGACGACGCGCTTGCCAGGCGCATGACCGTCATGCGGATGCACGGGATGGACAGGACGACCTGGGACCGCTACACCTCGCCCAAAGCCTCGTGGGAATACGACATCATCGCCCCCGGCTACAAGTACAATCTCCCCGACATCCTTGCGGCCATAGGAAGGGTGCAGCTGGCGAAGGCGGACGAGTTTGACAGGAAGCGCAAGGAGCACGTCGAGAAGTATAAGGCCGAGCTGGGAAAGCTTGATTTCATCAAGCTGCCGCCGGACGGCGAGGGCAACTCATGGCACCTCTTCCTGATGCGCCTGGACCTGACCAAGCTCCGCTGCGACAGGAACACATTCGCGCAGGAGCTTCAGAAACGGGGAGTGGGCATATCCGTCCACTTCATCCCGGTTTTCCACTTCAGCTACTGGAACAAGCTCTACGAGGGATTCGATGCGGCGCACTTCCCCAACGCTGAGCAGCATTACAACGAGACCATATCTATTCCCCTCTTCCCCGACATGACGGAAGAGGACATCTCGTTCGTGATTGGCACGATAAAGCAGATAGGGGAGAGCTACCATGCCTAAGGACAAGGAGGGGGCAGCGGCAATCACCTTCAGGAACGATTTTTGCAGCGACCTCTCCCTGAAGGGCATGTTCTACGCCGTCACCGTACGGAGCCCCGTGGACAGGGGAATGATAACCTCCATAAGCCAGGACGAGGTTGTGGAAGGCTGCGTGCTCATCACGGCGCGGGACGTTCCGGGCAGCAACCTGCTGGACAGCGCGGAGGGGAAAATCAAGGTCTTCTGCGACGGCAACGTCTCATACGTCGGTGAGCCGATCGGACTTCTGGTCGGGCCCGACATGAAGAGCGTCAACAGGGCGATGGCCAGCCTGCGCATAAGCTATGACGACATCCCGATCGAAAGCTACATAGAGACAGACGACGGCGAGACCGGCGGTGAAGAAATATTCGGAAACGGGGAATGGGAGCGGCTGATTGAGTACGGTGACTGCTTTACGATGGAAAGCGGCAGATGCAAAGGCATAGACGCTGAGCTTGAGGAAGCAGAAGTCCGTGTCCAGAATGACTGGACCTACTCCCTCTGCCCCAGGAACTACCGCGAGACATGCGGCGTGCTCTGCAACTTCAGCGGAGAAAGCCTGAGCGTGTGCTCACCCTCGCAATGGATAAGCAACCTGCGGGAGGATTTGTCCTCGGTGCTGAACCTGTCCCCGGGAAAAATCAACGTAACCAGGACAAAGGACTGGGGCCGCTCAACGAACAGCATCTGGTACAACTCGATTATCGCCTGCCAGGCCGCGGTCGCCTCCTACAAACTCAAAGTCCCGGTAAAGCTCACTTACAGCAGGCAGGAGCAGGAAGAATACATAGACTGCATGAAGCCTATCCGCTTCCACACCGAGCTGGGCTCCGACAAAAACGGGAAGCTCAGGGTCCTTAAGCTGGAGGCATCCATGGACTCCGGCAGCACGAATGTTTTTATCGGGGAAATAATTGACCGCATCGCCATAGCGGCCACATCCTGCTACAAGGCGGACAACGTCAGCATCCGGGTGAAGGCAACGCCTTCCAATACCCCTCCCCTCTCAATGGACATGCAGCTGATCGACTCCGCCTCGTTCTTCGCCATGGAGAGCGCGATGTCAGCCCTGCTAAGCCGGCTCAACACAAAGCCTGACATCTCGCTCGTCTTTCCCAACGAGATAAGGAAGCTGAACCTCAACAGCCATGATGATGAGGGGCAGGCTGCCAGCATGCCATTCAGATTCCAGCTTCCAAAGGCAGAGGAATGTATGGACAAGCTGTTCGAGTCCAGCGACTTCAACAACAAGTACATCTTCTACAACCGGGAGAGCCTCGCAAGGAAATCAGACTCCAGCAAGAAGTTCTCGCCCTCCCCCTTCGTCCCTCCGATACGGGGTATAGGCTTCGCGGCAGGATATGAAGGTTCGTTTTATTACGGCTCAAAGATATACGGGGCAGACCAGGAGCTGGAGGTGACATTGGAAAAAGACGGCAGCCTTGTCATACACAGCCCCCCTCTTTCGGATTCCATAGAGGACATCTGGACCCGGCTTGCGTCCGACATCCTCGACATAAAGGCATCGCGCATAAAGATAAACTCCAACTTTGAGAGCGGCAGCGAACCCTTCCTACCCGAGAGCGCGTACGCAAACATCAGCATAATGACCGTGCTGCTCAAAAAATGCTGCGAGAGCATCAAGAAAAAGCGGGACAAGGCAGAGCTTCCGCTCTCGGTGACGCATAAGCTCGGGAGCGTGCAGAAAAAAGCCTGGGACAGCGAGAAGTTCCGGGGAGAGCCTTTCCATTCCTGCTCATTCGCGGCCGCGGCGGTGGAAGTGGAGCTGGAGCCACAGACATTCTCCGACAGGATACGAAAAATCCACATCTGCATCAGCGGGGGGCAAATCCTGAATTCCCAGGCGGCGGAGGCAACCATACGGCTGGGAATTCAGAAAGTCCTCAGCTCCCTGACCGAGGGCAAGAAAACGGAATGTGACGAGATAAACATCTCGTTCATGAACGGGGACGGGAACCCGGAGCAAATAGGAGAGCTGGTGTACCAGGTCATCCCGTCGGCATACCTGCAGGCCCTGTCACAGGCCCTCGGGACGCAGCTCGGGGTTCTTCCGTTGAAGTATGACAGCATATACCAGCAGATAAAAAAACTGGAGGCAGAGAATGCAAATCCCGCTGACGCTCAACGGTGAGACACAGATTCTTGACGCGGATCCGGAAGAGACCCTGCTCCAGGTGCTCAGGGAAAAGAAGCTCTACAAGGTCAAATGCGGCTGCATGGAAGGGCACTGCGGCAACTGCATGGTCCTGATCGACGGCAAGCCCGTCCCCTCCTGCATAATCCCCGTCGCGACGATCAGGGATTCCAGCATAGTCACGCTGGAGCACTTCAAGAGTTTTCCCGAGTACAACGACATCATGGCGGGATTCAAGCAGGCCGGAGTGAACTTGTGCGGCTACTGCGATGCGGGCAAAATCCTGACCGCATACCAGCTGATCATCCCCTCCAGCAGGCCGGACATACAGAGAATCGTAGAGATGATAAAGGACCTGGATTTCTGCTGCACCGACCGCAACAGCTACATAAACGGCATCCTGTTCGCGATCGCGACCAAGCACAAGAGGGAGGGAAAGAAAAATGGAAGAAAATAAGGGAACGTTCCTCCTCGCAAAGAATCTCGCCGACATCTTTTATCACATAAAGACCGTCAGCGACCTGAGGATTGTCGGCAGCTGCACGGAATTCATAGACCCCTACTGCAAGGCCGTGTCCACATACGGAATCCCGGAGCTCCAGACCATAGACAAGAAGGAGCGGTACGTGGACTTCGGGCCTGCGGTGACGCTTGCCCAGATAGCCTCGATGGGCAGGACGAACATTCCCACCGTCCTCTACGATGCCGTCGAGGCAACGGCGACGGGACCCATAAGGAACATCGCGACTCTGGCAGGGAATATTTGCAGGGAGGGTCAGAAAGGAACCCTCTATGCCCCGCTCCTCGCACTGGACGCGGAGCTGGAGGTAAAAAGCCAGTCTTCCACCAAGCGCATAAAATTCAGGGAGTTCACAGGGATTCCCAAGTCTTTCGTAATCACCAAGATACGGGTTCCCGTCAACGACTGGGAAGTCTCCGTGTTCAAGAAAATCGGTCCGGAAAGCAAGCTCTCCCCGCTGGGCGCGAGCTTCGTCTTTCTGGTGGACACGGAGAATGACCGCATCGTCAACATGAAGATAGCTTTCACGGGCGAAATGGTGTTCCGTTCCAGGGAACTGGAGAACAAGCTCACCGGTTACAAGCTTCCCCTTCCTGACAGGGCCGTCGCGGATTTCCTTGTCGCTGCCGAGGAACTGAGCCAGGAGGAATTCAACCGGAGCATAACGCACCCCATCCTCAAGGACCAGTTCCTGAGCCTCCTGGAATATAACCTCAAGCAGTTGAGCTGAGCTTTTTCCGAAATCACTTTATCAGCATCGCGTCCCCATAAGAGAAGAAGCGGTAACGCTCCTGGACGGCTGCTTTGTATGCGCCCAGGATGTTCTCCCTCCCGGCGAACGCGCTGACCAGCATTATCAGCGTGGACTCGGGGGTATGGAAATTCGTGAACATCTGGTCCACTACCTTGAAGCGGTATCCCGGGTACATGAAGATGCTTGTCCGCCCCGTCCCGCCACGGACAATGCCGTTCTCATCGCTCGCGCTCTCCAGGGTCCTGACGCTCGTCGTTCCTACCGCAAGGATTTTGCGCCCGTCCGCCCTGGCCTTGTTTATGCGGTCTGCGACATCGTAGGGCACGGTATAAACTTCCTCGTGCATCTTGTGTTCCTCTATGTCATCCACGCGGACCGGCAGGAAGGTTCCGAGCCCCACGTGCAGGGTCAGCCACTCCAGCTCCACGCCCTTCGCCCTCAGCAAGGAGAGCATCTCCTCGGTAAAGTGCAGGCCCGCCGTGGGGCACGCCGCGCTCCCAGTCTCCTTGGCATAGACCGTCTGGTAACGCTCGCTGTCTATGTCGCTGTCCTCCCGCCTGATATAGGGAGGAAGGGGTATATGGCCGTTCCACTCGAACCAGTCCTCCGTCAGGCGGAATGGAAAGCGTATGGTACGGAACTCAGTGCCGGCATTCCCGGCATCTTCCAGGATTTCTCCCTCCGACCCGTCCGGGAAGCGGTAGCAGGCTCCCGGCTTGACTTTCTTGGCCCCCTTGACCATCGTGTTCCAGGAATCCCCTTCAGGCCCCGTCTGGTTCAGGAACATGAACTCCTGTTCCCGCCCGTCCTGTCCGCCGTCCAGAATCCGAATGCCGTAGCAGCGGCTCCGGCGGACGCGGCTGTTGTTGAATACCATCAGGGTGCCGTCGTCTATCAGGGAAGGCAGGTCGGCCATGACGTGGTGCTCGACGGCACCGCTCTCCCTCCCGAGCAGCATCAGCCGGTCATTGCCCCGTTCCGTGCAGGGCTTCTGCGCGATAAGCTCTTCCGGCAAGTCAAAATAAAAGTCGCTGGTTTTCATCTCCCCCTCCCCTCTTTTCAATTCCCAGGTGCTTGTATGCACGGTCGGTGACAATCCTGCCCCGGGGTGTCCGCTGGAGCAGGCCGCACTGTATCAGGTACGGCTCGTAATAGTCCTCAAGCGTGTCCTGGCTTTCCCCGATTGAAATCGCAAGGGTCTCAGCCCCTACCGGACCGCCGGAAAAATTGTTTATTATGGATGAAAGTATCTCGCGGTCGTAGCGTTCCAGCCCGAGAGAGTCTATGCCAAGCCTGGCAAGTCCGTCCTCTACGATTTTCCGCGTTATGACCGGGCTGCCCGCCACCTGGGCAAAATCCCTCATCCGGCGCAGTATGCGGTTCGCTATGCGGGGCGTACCGCGGGAGCAGGAGGCCATCAGCATGGAGGCATCTTCATCCGCAGTCACGCTAAGGATTCCCGCTGACCGCCTGATAATCGAGGCAAGCTCCTCAGTCGTATAGAA
The DNA here is from genome assembly GCA_017450845.1 of Treponema sp. Lineage (GTDB taxonomy): Bacteria > Spirochaetota > Spirochaetia > Treponematales > Treponemataceae > Treponema_D. The sequence goes on along the minus strand of JAFSSU010000303.1, from coordinate 38,660 downwards.
GTTGAATCTCTGCACGATTCCGAAGCGGCTGATAAGCGGTGAGGACACCATCCCCGCCTTGGTCGTCGCCCCCACGAGCGTGAAGCGGGGTATGGGTATCCTGACCGTGCGGGCGGCGGCTCCCTGCCCTATCACCCAGTCCAGCTCAAAGTCCTCCATCGCTATGTAGAGCATCTCTTCTATCGCAGGCTTGAGCCTGTGTATCTCGTCTATGAAAAAAACCGTCCGCTCCGTTATGGTGGAAAGAATTCCCGCCAAATCCTTGGGCTTGTCCAGCGCGGGCGCGCTCGTCACCTTGAATTCCACGCCAAGCTCGGCGGCGGTAATCTGCGCGAGCGTCGTCTTGCCCAAGCCGGGCGGACCTATCAGGAAGAGGTGGTCAAGGGCTTCTTTACGGTCGCGGGCAGCATTGACAAACACCGAAAGGTTCTCCTTTATCGCGCTCTGCCCCTGGAACTCCCTCAGGCTCCTCGGACGGAGGCTGCCTTCCTGCGAGTCATCATCGCTTGCGACATCGGCCCGGACGATATGGGATGCCCCCTCAGAAAGGCTCCGGGAAGCCTGGGCAGACAGCTGGGCGACGATGTTCATGTCGTCCGCCTCCGCCTCCTTCTGCCCCTTGGGACGGGAATATGCGCTTTTTGCCGTCACGCTCTTGTTCATCTGGCCATCTCCACGAGGGCCTTACGGAAAAGCAGGTCTTCTTTCTGAGCCTGCCCCAGGGAGGAGAACGACTCGTCCTTGGAAAGCTCCTCAACGAGCCGGGCGACAGTCTGCTCCGCGCTGCGCTTCTCATGGCCCATGTCAACGAGGGCCCCGATTACGTCCGAGTACGGGGACTTGGGGGCAGAGGCCGGGGAAGCCCCGCCCGCCCCCTCAGGAAGGGTAAGCTTGCCTTTGAGCTGCAGGAGCATCTTGGCGGCAGTCTTCTTGCCGACACCTGGCACTTTCTGCAGGGCATCCAGGTTCCCTTCATCCAGTATCCGCACCAGCTGCGCAGAAGAGACGGCCCCCATAATCTTGAGCGCACCCTTAGGACCTATGCCGTCCACCTTGAGCAGGTCAAAGAAAAGATTCCGTTCATCCGCGCTCACAAAACCATAGAGATTCATGAGGGCATCCGTATGCTGAAGCCAGGTATAAACCCGCCCCGTCTCGCCAACGGGAGGCAGGGACTGGATGCTGCTATCAGGACAAAGGATTTCCCACTCTATTCCGTGAGTGTCCAGGCATATTTTCTGGACTGCTTTTTCCGTTATAATGCCGGTCAGGCTGTTGAACATAGAATACCGCCTATTTGAAGCTGTCCATAAGGGCGACGAATGTTTTCAGACGGGTCGTAGATTCTGTCAGGGTTTTCAGCGCCGGCTCCCGGAGATATTCATCGATATTATTCCAGTTTTTCACGATGGCCGGACTGATTGACTTCTTGTCCTCAAGCAGCTCCGTGAGCTTCCTGAGCACGGAGTGGAGTATGCCCATTCCTTCGCCCAGCTGGTCTGCGAACGCCTTGTTCACGGAGCTTACTTCTGTATAAAGCTTCTCGGCGGCATCGGACGAGTGTGCGGCCGCATCTGCCAGCAGAGCGATTTTGTAGCCGTTGGGGAAGCCCTGCCCCAGCTCCATGTCCAGCTTCTTTATCTCATCGTCAATCGCGAGCATCTGGTGATACTCCGACGAGAATTTTGCGGTGTATTCGCTTCCGCGGATCTCTGCCCTGACAGCAAAGTTCTCGACGAACTCAAGGAGTTTTTTGCTCAGGTAGGTGTTCACCAGCGAATGGAAATACTTCGCCTGCATGCACTTGTTGTATGAAATCTGCTTCCCGTCCTCCAGCTTCACGGGAATGCCCTCCAGTATGTCAGAAGAATCCTCGGTATAGTTCTGCAGATCCATGATCTCTGCCCCGCCGAAAATCTCTTTCATCTGAATCTCAAGCAGCTCGTTCTTCTTCCTGATGTCTATTTCCTGCAGGGTCTCCTCCATCTCGTGGGAAATCCCGTCCAGGAAATCTTTCACGATGTCCTCCGCCGGAAAATTCGCGCTGGCGGTATACGAGGGATCATGCAGGAACAGCTTACCGAAATTCGCGAAAACAGAAAGGGAGTTCATCTTGAGGAGCTTGTCGTGCAAATCCTCCAGCTTCTTGTCTTCAAAGCCCTTGAAGCCGGGCAAGGTAGAGATGAACTCCATCTGCGCTGTCCAGTCATCCACGCACAGGAGGTTCAAGGCGGCAGCAAGGAAGTCAGGGACAATATCTATGACAGATTTCTTCGCAATCTGGCCGAAGCTCAGGTGCGGGATGAACTTATGCTCCTCCAGATCAGGCTTGAAACGCCGCAGGATGATATAGTAGTCAATCAGGCAGAACTGCTTGAGCGCAATAACGGAGTTGTACATCGCGTTGACCTTGCCCGCCAGGTCCTTGCCGAATGTCGCGGTCAGCGCGTTAAAATTCTTGCGGGCAGCCTCCGCGAGCCCGGGGAATTCCATGCCCTTGCTGCTCTCAACAAGGCTTTCCTCCGAGACGGTCTCGGCAAGCTGGTTTATCTTTTCGGTCTTGAAATATTCGATGACCGCATGGGCATAATACTTATCCGTCGTGTTCTCCAGGAAAAACTCCCGCAAGGGGTCAACGATCTCGTAAATCTCATAGATGAACGAGGCAAAAGGCGCAAGGAGCCGTTCCTTACTGAGCTTGTAAAACTTGTAGCCTGTCCTGTTCAGCTGTTTCTGGACGGCCTGGAGCTCCCTCCGCTGGGGGTCGCTTTCCCTCCCCAGGATGAAGTCCAGAAGGCTCATCAGGAAGCTCCCGCCCCCTGAAGCAGGACGCTCCTCGTTCTTCGTATCTAAATCTGCCATAATACACTGATTATCCATTATAAAGGGGGTCTTGTCAAACCCCAAAGCATTTCCGCCCTGAATATAGACCTTTCTCGATTCCTGTGCTAAACTGGGGGTAACAGGCAGGGGAGCTCCACAAGTGAAAAGTATTCTCGTATTCAACTACGTAGCCTTTTTTGTATATGTGGCAATCCTCTTTTCCATATACTACCGGAATATGTTCAAGGGAATCGAGAACAGGGCCTTCCTGCGCGTCATCTGGTTCTGCCTCGTCTCCACCATGCTGGACATCTCCATGTACTGGTCGTTCGCCCTGATACACCGCTTTTCCTTCGGTCTCGCCGTCGCGCACATCGCCACCTACAGCTACCTGTTTGTCCGGCAGTTCATCATGCTCACCTACATCATCCTGATTTTCGTCCAGACAGACAGCATCTTCAAGCTGCAGAAAAAGGCATACAGGATTGCCCTCATAGCCCCGCTGGTCACCCTCCACCTGGTCATACTGTCGAACCTCTTCACCCACCAGCTGTTCACGATAACCCCGGAAGACTACTACCAGCGGGGACCGCACATGTTCATCCTGTACGGCATCGGGATGGGCTACAGCATCTTCGGCTTCGTCTGCCTGTGCAGGATGCGCCGCTACCTGGGAGAGGTCAAATGGCTGACGATGACCTCGACCTACATCGTGGACTTCCTTTGCGCGCTCTACCAGTCCCTGAACGCCGACTACCTGCTGGAGATGATTTCCTCCGCCATCACGCTGCTCCTTGTACACCTGATCGTCTACCGCCCCGAGGAGATGTTCGACCCCGACACCGGCCTGTACACCAAGGAGGCCCTCAGGAAGCAGCTGACCAACCTCAAGCTGTCAAACAGGAGCGCGACGCTCCTCGTCATAAACTTCGCAAACGCGCAGGAGGCGAGGAACTACTTCGGAGACGAGAAGTTCTTCAACTTCATCAAGCAGACCGAGCAGAAGATTGCCGAAATCATCAGCGAGCTGAACGGGTACAAGCTCTACTACAATTCGGCGGGAAGCATCCAGGTCGTCTTCAGCCAGGGCGGAGTGGATATGGAGAAGGAGCACCCGGAGATGATCGACATGTGGCGGAACCTCACGGACGACAGCTACGCCTCCATACTGGACCCCAAGCTCTGCCTGCTGGAGTACCCCCAGGACTTCTCCAACATCGACAGCTTGCTGCAGTTCTGCCGCTTCTTCCAGCGCTACCTCAAGCCCGGGCAGATGATGCTCAAGGCGGACGAAGTCATCAAGGACAAGAACTTCCGCCTTCTGGAAAACATCTCGGACATCATAACCAAGGGCATTGAGGAAGGAAACTTCGAGATGTACTACCAGCCGATATTCGACCTCAAGCAGAAGCGATTCTCCTCCGCCGAGGCCCTGATCCGGCTGAACGACCCCCAGCACGGCTTCATACCGCCCGACATGTTCATCCCCACCGCGGAGAGCACCGGGCTGATCATCCCGGTCGGAAACTTCGTCCTGGAGAGCATCTTCAAATTCGTGACGATTCCTGACTTCATGGACCTCGGGCTGCACTACATCGAGCTGAACCTGTCGGTGGAGCAGCTCCTGCAGAAAGACCTCGTCAGCAAGATAAACCAGCTGCAGGAGAAGTACGGCACGCCCTCCGAAAGAATCAACATGGAGATTACGGAATCGATGGCGGGGATGCACTCCATGACCGGATACAACAACGTCGAGACCCTGCTCAAGAAAAACTATTCGTTCTCCCTGGACGACTACGGCACCGGCTACTCAAACATCAAGCGGGCTATCGACCTGCCTCTCAGCCTGGTCAAAATCGACAAGAGCATCGTGGACATCGTGGAGACGCCCTCCGGCAGGTCAATCATACGGAACACTATCGCAATGATGCACGATGTCGGATTCAAAATCGTCTGCGAGGGCGTGGAGACAGAAAAGCAATACCACATACTGGAGGAGCTGGACTGCGACTTCATACAGGGATTCTACTTTGCCCGGCCCATGAAGCGGGATGAATTCATCAGATTCCTGCAGGAAAAGAACATCTAGCCAAAAGGGAAAAACAAGGGCGGGAAGCCCAGACCATTCAGTACCGGACCTCTCGCCCCTTCAAACGCTGAGCTTAAGCTCTTTGCAGTGAATTACTTGGAGTAGAACTCAACGACCATCTGATCGTTTATCTCAACCGGGATGTCCTTCCTCTGGGGATAGGAAATCAGCTTGCCGGAGAAGTTATCGTCATCGCGCTCCAGATAGGGAAGCGGAGACTTGTTCATCTCAAGGAAGCACTTCTTGAACTGGACGTTCTTCCTGTCCTTCTCCTTGAGGGCAATAACCTGACCGACCTTGATATGGGTTGACGGGAAGTTGACGACATCGCCGTCAACAGTGATGTGACGATGAGTAACGAGCTGACGGGCCATCCTGATGGAATTTGCGATTCCGAGCCTGTAGACCAGATTATCCAGACGGCACTCCAGAGTGGAGAGGAGAACCTCACCCGTCTTTCCTTCTTTTTTCTGTGCCTTGGCATAGTAGTTTCTCAGCTGCTTTTCCAAAATGCCGTAATAGGCCTTGACTTTCTGCTTCTCAATCAGCTGCCTGCCATATTCTGAAACCTTGTGCGTCTTCCTAAAGGCAGGGGCATCGGCCCTCTTCATTGCCTTCGGATGCCCACAAACATTAACTCCAAGTCTCCTGCACTCTTTGAACCTGGGATTCCTTCTTGTCGCCATTATGAACTCCTACTAGTCGCTTGGGCGACCCTCAAAGCCGCCCCTTATCTAAGTAAAATCTAGCATAGCACACAGAATAAGATTGTTCAAGGGGGCAAAAGGCAAGATTTTCCGCAAAAACGCAAGGAAAAGGCTTTATAAAAAGGCCCCGATGTGATAGATTGGCTGGAGTTAAGCAAAAAACATACCCAGGAGACACAAGATGAAAAAGCTTTTGAAGGTTTTGCTGGCGGCAACCATCGCCCTTTCGCTCAGCGCACTCAATTCCTGCAGCACGGCGAAGGCCGTGGCGGACAGCGGGAGCACAGCCGGTGACAAGGCTGACATGTCCTCGTATACCACGTATGACGAGTCTGAGGATTACGTGTTCGTCAAGTCCGACATAAAGGATATGAAAAGGCGGGCCGACAACAAGGAAACCTTCGTCATCTACTTCGGCTTCTCACGCTGCCCCTGGTGCCGAGACCTCATGCCCGTCCTGAACCAGGCCGCCAGAAAGACAGGGAACAAGACGGTCTATTATGCGGACACAAGGGCAAACAAGGACTGGAAGTCCAACATCGATATGGACGACTACGAGCTTCTGGTGGATATGGCGTTCGACTACCTGCCCTATGACGAGAACAACATAAAGCACCTGGACGCGCCGACAGTGTACTTCGTCAAGAACGGCAAGATTCAGGAGGCAGTCTTTGCTCCGGAATACGATGCGCCAAAGGAAACAATCCCCGACGATCTGAGGGAAAAACTTATGGCTGACCTGACCAGAGCTTTCAAGGCCCTGCGGTAAGGAGGCCGGCCTGTTCCCGCCCTTGAACAAAGAGGAAATTTACTTTATATTTTGCTATATGGAAGAAAAACCCCCTTTCCCCGACACAGGAAGGGGCTTTGAAAACAGTGCGTTACGTTGTAAAAACCGCTGTTTCTCTGTTTTCTTCTATTATATAGGAGTTGCTGTATGAGTTTGACACTTAATGACATCAAGCACCCGAAGATCAAGGCTTGGGTTGACGAATGTGTTAAGATGTGTGAGCCTGACAACGTCGTTGTCGTCGATGGCTCAAAAGAAGAGTACGACCGCCTGATGCAGGAGTGCGTGAAGAAAGGCCTCGCGACCCCGCTCAAGAAGAAGGAGAACAGCTTCCTTTTCCGCTCACTGCCTTCCGATGTTGCCCGCGTCGAGTCACGCACGTTCATCTCATCCGTCAAGGAAGAGGATGCCGGTCCCACCAACCACTGGATTGACCCCAAAGAGCTCAAGGTCACGATGAAGGGCCTGTACAAGGGCTGCATGCACGGCCGCACGATGTACGTCATCCCCTTCTGCATGGGCCCCCTTGGCAGCCCCATCTCCAAGAACGGAATCGAGCTTACCGACTCTGAGTACGTCGTCCTGAACATGGACATCATGACCCGCGCCGGAAAGAAAGTCCTGGACATCTTCAATGCCGATGCCAACGCCGAGTTCGTCCCCTGCCTCCATTCAGTCGGAAAGCCGCTGAACAACGGCGAGAGCGACAACGGCATCTGGCCCTGCGCCGACGTCGAGCACAAGTACATCACCCAGTTCCCTGAGGAGCGCCTCATCTGGTCCTACGGCTCAGGATACGGCGGAAACGCCCTGCTCGGAAAGAAGTGCTTCGCCCTCCGCATTGCGACCGTCCTGGCCCGCGATGAGGGCTGGCTTGCCGAGCACATGCTCATCCTCAAGCTGACCAACCCCGAGGGCAAGGTCAAGTACGTGACCGGTGCCTTCCCGTCAGCCTGCGGCAAGACCAACCTGGCCATGCTTATCCCGACCATCCCCGGCTGGAAGGTCGAGACGATCGGTGACGACATCGCCTGGAGGAAGTTCGGCGAGGACGGAAGGCTCTATGCCATCAACCCTGAGGCAGGCTTCTTCGGCGTTGCTCCCGGAACTTCCGCCGAGTCCAACAAGAATGCCCTCGTTTCCGCCGAGAAGAACACGATCTACACCAACTGCGCCCTCACCGAGGACGGAGATGTCTGGTGGGAAGGAATCGGCTACCCGGCCAAGGGCAAGCTGGTTGACTGGAAGGGCAACACCCGCGACGCGCTCCCCAAGGACAAGGCTCCCAAGGGAGAGGAGATGGCTCACCCGAACGCCCGCTTCACCGCGCCCGCCTGCCAGTGCCCCTGCATCGCCCCTGAGTGGGAGGATCCCAAGGGAGTGCCGATCAGCGCCATCCTCTTCGGAGGCCGCCGCCCCTCGACGGTTCCGCTCGTGCACCAGGCCCGCAACTGGAACCACGGAGTCTTCCTCGGCTCCATCGTCGGTTCGGAGATTACGGCCGCTTCCACGATCAATGCCGCGGAAGTCGGAAAGATTCGCCGCGACCCCTTCGCCATCCTGCCCTTCTGCGGATACAATATGGGCGACTACTTCCAGCACTGGGTTGACATCGGTGCCAAGGCCGACCAGGACAAGCTGCCGAAGATCTTCTACGTCAACTGGTTCCGCAAGGACGAGAAGAACGACAAGCTGCCCGGCGGATTCATGTGGCCCGGATACGGCGACAACAGCCGCGTCCTCGCGTGGATCTTTGACCGCTGCGACGGAAAGGACAACTGCGTTGACACCCCCATCGGCTTCATGCCCAAGGAAGGCGCGCTCAACCTGGACGGCCTGGACGAAATCTACAAGCAGCAGATTCCTGCCATCACCTCCGTTGACAAGGAAGGCTGGCTCAAGGAAGTCAAGGACATCCGCGAGAACCACTATCCCAAGTTCGGCAAGCACCTCCCCAAGGAGCTGTCCGCCTGCTTGGATGATCTCGAAAAGCGCTTGAACGCTTAGTTCTTCTTAGGCAATGAAAAGGCCCGTCCGGGGAAACCTGGGCGGGCTTTTTCATTGAACGGAAATCTGTTTGTAATCTATATGCGCTTCACTTGTTTATGATATATCCAGCCTCCCTGTTTCCTTGACAAACGGGGGAAAATCTTCTAGGATTTTAGAGGCTATCAGTTTTTATCCTTAGTGTAATTAACGGAGGGTTTTATGAAATTCAACAAGAAAATCCTGGCGGCCGCAGTCGCCATGCTGATTTCAGCGGTAGCCTTCGCCGAAACCTATTACGTCTCGGTGAAGAGCTCCCACCTGAAAGCGAAGCCCGCAGGTTCATCCAAGAACGTCACGAATGTCAGTTACGGCGATGCAGTCACTTGGGTCAAGACAGACGGAAACTGGACCCTTGTAAAGAAAGGGAATGTCGAGGGTTGGATAAGCAACAACGCAATCACGAAGAGAAAAGTTGTCTCAGGCAGCAAAGTGACGACCGACGCAAAGGAAATCGCGCTTGCAGGAAAGGGATTCGGGGATGGAATCGACACGGAGAACGATGGCGGAAACTACACCGCGGTGAATGCCGTGGAGAGGAATTCAGTCAGCGACAGCACGAACGAATCCTTCAAGGCCAAGGGCGGACTCAAGGTAGCTGAGTAATGAAAAACTGCACGATATGGGCGACCACGCTTTTTATGGCCGCCTGCCTGTTTGTCTCCTGCGAGACAACGGACAAGATGACCGCCAGCATGCAGAAGGCCTCCGACAAGATTACGGAAAAAGGGCAGGAAATGTCCGACAAAAACCGTGTCAAGATTGACGAGAGCCGGGCCGCCATAGCAAAGTCAAAGGAAGAGATATCTCCCGAGCAGGAGTACTATATCGGACGGGAAGTGGCCGCTAAGATACTGGGCAACTACAAGCTCTATCAGAACACGAAGGCCACGGAATATGTCAACGAGATATGCACCGCGATCACCTCGTCATCCGATATGCCGGACATCTATAACGGTTACCACGTCGGCATACTGGACAGCACGGAGATTAATGCCATTTCAACACCCGGCGGACATATTTTTGTCACGAGGGGGCTTCTGAAATGCGCGAGCTCCGAGGATGAGCTGGCTGCGGTCATTGCCCATGAGGTCGGGCATATCCAGCTAAAGCATGCGGTCAAGTCCATAAAGACAAGCCGCCTGAACGAGGCAGCTCTCAGCGTCGTAGACGCGGCAAGTTCCATCGTGACGGGCAGTGCCTATCAGAAGGGGCTTGGCGATGCGGCGGATGAGCTTATGACGACGCTCAGCACGACCGGATACTCCAAGAATCAGGAATTCGAGGCCGACGCTAAGGCTGCATCCCTTATGGGAGATGCGGGCTACAACCCCGAAGCCTTGCGTTCCATGCTCGAAGCCCTGAAAGAAAGGGAAAAGACTGAGAAAAGCGGGATGGTAAAAACCCACCCGTCCGCGTCCACCCGCCTGTTCCAGGCCCGGGGCTACATAAGGAATGCAGCCTACGGGACGAAGGACTGGGGAGAGGACAAGCGGAGCGCACGGTTCGCGTCCATCAAAAGCTCATTGTAAGGATATCCCCCTGCCCTAGCCTTGGGGCAGGAGGGCATGTTTCCACCTGGCAACCAGCTCCAGAGCCTTAAGCGGGGTAAGGTTGTCGGGATCTGATGACAAAATCTCATCAAGAACAATCTCCTCATCGCTGAACAGACCGGGAAGCGACTGGGGAGATTCTCTTTTTTCGGCCGGCTCTGCCCCCGGAACAGGACTCTCCTGGAGGACGGGCCTGTCCTCGGCCTCAGACTGTATATGAGAAAGGATTGCCTCCGCCCTTTCCAGCACCGGAGCCGGAATTCCGGCAAGGCGGGCAACATGGATACCATAGCTGTTCTCGCTGGACCCGGGGATGACCTTACGCAAGAACACGATGTCTGTCCCCTCCTCACTGACAGCCATGCACAGTTTCTTTATGTGCGGGTTCTCAAGGCGGGTAAGCTCATGGTAGTGCGTTGCAAAGAGTGTCTTGCACCGGATGCTGTTCAGAAGATGCTCGCTGACAGCCCAGGCGATGGAAAGCCCGTCCTCAGTGCTGGTTCCTCGTCCCACTTCGTCCATTATGACAAGAGAGCGCTCCGAGGCAGACCGCAGAATGCGGGCAGTCTCGGACATCTCGACCAGGAAGGTGGACTCCCCCCGGGCAAGGTTGTCGCTCGCCCCTACCCTGCAGAAAATTCTGTCCACCATCCCCAGCCGCGCGCTGGAAGCAGGCACGAAACTCCCTATCTGTGCAAGCAGGGCAATCAGCGCATTCTGCCTGAGGAAAGTGCTCTTTCCCGCCATGTTCGGTCCGGTTATGAGGGCAAAGCTTGCCCCCTCCTCACAAAGCTCCAGGTCATTGGGAACAAACTCCCCGGAGGGCAGATGCCTCTCGACGACCGGATGACGGCCATCCCGCACCTCAAAGACCATGCTGTCCTCCACGACCGGGCAGGACCAGGAATTCCGGGTGGCTGACTCGGCCAGGGCGGAAATACAATCGGCATAAGCTATCTCTCCCGCCATCTGCCTGAGATAACCGATGTGCTGCTTGAGGGAGGAACGGAATTCAATGAAGAGATCATGCTCCAGCTGCAAAATCCGCTCACCTGACTCATTCAACTTGTCCTCAAGTTCCTTGAGCCGCGCCGTCGTAAAGCGGTCCATATTCACGAGGGTCCGCTTCTTTATGAAATAATCCGGGACCAAGGAAAGCTTGGCTTTCGTAATCTCTATGTAATAGCCCAGGCTCGCGGTGTTCTTTATGCGGAGGCTCTGGATGCCAGTCGCCTGCCTCTCCTCCTCGGCGTATTCCTCCAGCACCTTGTTAAAATTATCACGGACTTCCCGCCAGCGGTCAAGCTCCTCAGACCAACCGGCTTTTATCATCCTGCCCTCGGTGAACACTGTGGAAGGATCGTCCATTATGGCGGCTTCTATCTGGCTGACTATCTCCCGGGCAGTATCAGTGGAAAGGGACGCGAAGTTCAGGCTGCCCAAAAGCCCCTGCGCATCAAGCCAGAGCTTCAGGCTCCGCTCAAGGGCCTTCAAATCCTTGGCATGAGCCCTGTCCATCGCTATGCGGCCGGCAAGCCGTTCTATGTCCAGTATCCCGTCCATCTGGGTCCGGAAATTCCGCTGCAGGCTGCCGTCATTGACGAAGAGAGTAATATGTTCCTGCCGCATCCTTATTGCGTCCGCGTCCTTGAGGGGAAACATCAGGAAGCGGCGGAGCATCCGGAGTCCCATCGAGGTTTTGGTCTGATTCAGACACTCCAGGAGAGAGAAGGCAAAGCTGCCGTCCCGAAGGTTTTCCGTTATCTCCAGGTTCTTCCGGGACGACTCGTCAATCACGACATAGTCACTGTCCTTGTAGACAGTAATCCCCTCCACGTGGGGAGAGGGAGAGTTTGTAGCTTTCTCCATGTAGTCGAGCAAGAAACCTGCGGGAGGAACTTCCGGGGACTCCTCAGAAAGAGAAAAAGCCGACAGGGATGTTGTCCTGAAATGCGAGAGCAGCTTATCGTAACATTGTCCGGCATTGAAATGCCAGTCAGGATAGAACGATATGGCAATCCGCCCCGAGTCAGCGACAAGCCTGGATATGAAATCAAGCTTCCTGGTACTCTCCGGAAGAAGAAGTTCCCGGGGCTTGCATCGCCCTATCTCTTTCTGAAAACTCTCGGTCAGACATTCAAGCGGAAAGCTCGTCGCCTTGAACTCACCGGTCGTCACGTCCAAGTATGCAAACGAGGCCTTCGTTTTTGCTATGTAGAAGGAAGCAAGGAAATTATTGGCCCCTCCGTCAAGGAATTCGCTGTCAAGTACGGTACCAGGAGTTATCGTCTCCACGACTTTCCTTTCCGTCAGCTGTCCGTGAGGGGCAATCGGACCGACCTGTTCGGCGATGGTCACTTTCCTACCCAACCTGAGCAGGCGGGCCAGGTATATTTTGTAAGCGTGATAGGGGATGCCGCACATCATGTGCTCGCCCCGATGAGTGAGCGTCAGGTTCAGAAGCTTGGAGACTTCTTCCGCCTGCTCATCGAACATCTCATAAAAATCACCCAAGCGGAAGAACAGTATCTCGCCTGGGTGCTGGGATTTCAAGCCCTGATATTGAAGGAAAAGAGGTGTTTCGTCTGCCACTATAGTCCCAGCTGTCTTATGACGTCATCGGTAATATCGACTGAAGGACTGTACCACAGGATTGCGTTGGCCTGCTGAAGGCTCATGACGACGCTATAACCTCCGCTCTCTGCTATTTTCTCTATCGTCGCATACAAGCTCTCATAGAACTCGTCATTGTTCTCCAGCGAGGACTTGAGAGCCTCCAGCTCCGCATTTTTCGCAGCCGCATACTCCTTGATATAGTCGCTCTTCTGGGAAATCTCAGCCGCAAGCTTAGAGGCGGACGCAGAATCCCCGTTCCGCTCGTACTCAAGCTTCTGGTCATGAAGGGTCTCCAGCTCCTTGGTCAAGCTGTCTATCTCGCTCTGGTAGTCGCCCCGCCTGTTCTCATAGTTGCGGACAGGTGAGGAATTACGGAAATAAGCCTGATAAACCCTCGCCGTGTCTATGACGGCGAAACGGGTAATCTGCTGGGAAAAGGCCAGCTGCGGCAAAAGCAAGAGGAAAGCGGCAAAAAGCCCCCGGATTATATTACTGCATCTCATATACAAAAGCTCCTTGTAACCCAGCTTATCTGTTCGGCGAAGAGAAGGACAGGACGAAGTGCCATCCCGACAAGAAACTGTCCGCAAGGTCACCGTTGGCCTTGCGCCATGAAAAACCATCGTTCAGCATGAAGTTGTTAGCCAGATACACGCGTATCGGCAACTGCTGCATGAGGAGGCGCAAGCCCGGACCGAAGCTGAAGAACCAGTTGTTCGTGTCGCTTATATCCATGTTGCTGAAGCTCGTGTCCTTGACCATGGAGGCATCGAAGAACAAATCGACAGACAGAGCATTCTTGAGAACCGGGTAGCGAAGCTCAACAGAGCTGTTCCACAGGATGTCCCCGTTACCAAAGCCCTTGTCGGATATCTCCCATCCGCGGCCGAACACCATCCCGTCCACGGAAAGCTTGTTCATAGAAGATATCGCGCTTCCAAAGAAAGCTTTCTGGTAAGTGAACTGAGTTATACCGGCGAGTATGAGCTGGAAAGCGAATTTTTCCGTGATAGGCTTGTTCACAAGCTGGAAGTACGCTTCGCCCGTCGTAGTGGACCGGAGGATGAATTCTGTCTCGCCGAAATTCTCAAAAATCACATCTTTCGGGATAAGTCCTATCCATGTAAGCCTCTGGCTCGCAAACCAGCCTTTACTCGGGTTGAAATAAAAGTCACGCCCGTCAAAGGAAACCTGACCATACACGGTATTCTTCGGATTCCACCTGTTGTGATATTCCTCGATGGACGAGAATGTCGGTATATATGAATCCCCGTCATAGATGTTCGTCATCAGAGAAATCGAACCTCCGCCGGCGAGGGTGAAGTCACCCCAGCGCAACTGCCAGCGTCTCGCCATAGAATCCGAAAGGGAAATCTTGTGCTGTATGAAGTCAAAGTAGTTGGTCAGGTTGTCCACGCCCCCGTCAGGAAGGAACACATTCCTTGGCGTGAAAATCTTTGCACGGGCATATGACAGGGAGACAGTGTTGGAGATAGGCTTCCCGAACAGGTAGGGAACCCCGTAGCTCGCCGATACAGACTGGTTGTTTGTCGCAACGGAGGCTGACAGGCTAGCACTCTTTCCAAGGCCGAACAGGTTGGAGTCCGCAAGGCCCAAGGACAGGGATATCGGGAAATCATCAGCATTAGAGGAGCCGCTGAAAGTCATGCCGAACTGCACGGACCTCGTGCTCTGCTCGGCAAGCTTCAATGTAAGGTCAACGAGGTCCTCTTCCGAACCAGGAGTAATCTCGGGGACAATGCTCGAGAAATAGCGGAGGTTATAGAGGCTCCGAAGACCAGTGGTCACCTTCTCGTTTGAGAATACGTCACCCTCCTGAAGGGGCAGTTCCCGGAGTATGACCTCATCCTTGGTCCTCGTGTTTCCCTGAAGATGTATGCTCTCTATGTGACTTCGCTCACCCTCATGTATATAAACAGTATAACCAATGGTCTTGGCATCCGGATTCCTGTCCACCTGCGGCTGATACTGGTTAGACCAATAACCCGAGTCGGTATACTTGCTCTGAATCGCGGTCATGCCCTCCTGGAATTTTGTTATATTGAAAACATCGCCTGGTTTGAGCCTGACCAAGGAGACAAGCTCCTCAGCCTTAAAAATCTCGGCACCCTCTATCTTGATCCCGCTGAATGTGTACTGGGATCCCTCCTCTATATTAAAAGTGAGGGTTATCTCCTGCCGGTCCTTCTTCTCATTGCGCTCAGCCGTCTGCTCGACGTTTATGACGTTCACATCGATGTAGCCGTTCTCGGCGTAGTATTGCATTATCGCCTTTTTGTCCTGCTCGATGGAGGCATCGCTGAAGCCGTCACGGTTCATGATGGATGCCTTCTTGGAGGTGAGCTTGCTCCGCAAAGTCCTTGACGAAAC
Source organism: Treponema sp. (assembly GCA_017450845.1). Taxonomy (GTDB): domain Bacteria; phylum Spirochaetota; class Spirochaetia; order Treponematales; family Treponemataceae; genus Treponema_D. Next base: position 23,645 of record JAFSSU010000303.1, on the reverse strand, counting down.
CATGCGGTTGCCGGTGAACACGATGTCCTTGACGACGACCTGACTTCCTTCCTTTATACGGAAGGTGACGATGATGCCGTCACTCCCCTGCTCGGTCTCGGACGTAACCTGGACCTCGCTGTAACCCTTGGAGTAATAGACGTTCCGTATGGCGGTCACATCAGAGGCAATCTTGCTCTCATCGAAGACAGCCTTGTCCTTTGTTGAAATCTGCTCCTTCAGGTCATCGGACTTAACCTTGTAGGCCCCCAGGAAGCGGACTTTCTGGACGACGGGCTTCTCCACGACATCTATGACGATTCTGACAGTCTGAAAGTTTTTATCGACAGGAACAGCGCTCGGCTCTATATCCTCAAAGAAGTCCAGGGCAAAAAGCCTGTTTATGAGGTCGGCGAAAAGCTCATCGGAGAAGGTTTCCCCCACGAAACGCTCGGTTATGCCCCTGAGGTCACCCTCGTTAACATTGTCCAGCCCGTTGAATTTTATATCGCGGATGGGCTTGCCGTAGTACCAGTCCTCCGACTCTTGGGCCGGAAGCTGCACGATTCCAGCAAAAAGAGCGAGAAGGAAAACTGAAAGCAGCCTCTTTATATGCATAAAAGTCCTCATCGTCAAAACGTAAATCTCCATGACAAAGTTATGGAATTGCCCGCCACTATGTCCGGCACGTTCCCGTACCGCAAAGGCTCAAGGTCAGGGGCAAAATTCCACCTTATGTTCGCGAACGGAGCCGCCAGCTCGAGACCAAGCTCGGGCCGGAAAACAATCCCGCTGCCCAGCATACCGGACCCCTTCATGCCGGAGTACTCGTCATACGTGAATTGCAGCAGGGCATCGGCATAAATCGAATCGCCGAAATACTTACCCATATAAACACTCGCATTATCCAAAAAGTTACCCAATGGGTTGCTATAACCGTTAAAACTTCCGTTATAGGAATCCCTCGAGGCGGAAAGCCCGTAGTTGAGGGCATTCTGCAAGATGTTCATACGCACAGAGAATATATCAAAATTCAGCAAATCACGCAATGCGTTTTCCATTTTTTTAACGACCGTGAACTGAACCCCGTAATCAAGCCCCGAAAGCAGGAAACTGCCCGCATTCTCCGAGTCGGCGGTCACGACCTGCCCCAGCATCGTCATGATCTCGGCCTCGGACCGGGGAGGATTGGAATACACGTGGGGCGAGAAAGCCGAGAAGCTCTGCTTGACGGCCTCCAGAATCAGGGTGACGACGACACCGTCCGTGTCCCTCTCCTTGGTCTCGGCCCTGGCAGTTATGAGGGGATTGAAGGACTTCTCGCTCTCGTTCAGGGTCACCTGACCTTCCTTAAGATAGAAGTTACGGCTCAGGTATGTCAGATGGCCGCCCCTCAGCCCCACGTCGCTCTTCATGCTCCATGACGACTGGGAGGTGTCCAAGGAGAATTCGAATTTGGTCCCTGGATTCACCATCGCCTGTATCAGCGGGTTTATCACGAGGTCAACCTTACGTCCCACGGTAGCATTCACGTTTATGATAACATCGTTCGACCGCGTAAGGGACTGCCACGCGCTCGGCTTGCCCGTGTCCTTCTTTGCCTCCCTGACCGTGCCGCCGGAGAGGGTCACAAGGGTGCCGATAGGGCGGATATTCGTCAGGGCGGTGACGATTCCGACCTCCCCCTGCTCGATGGAGGCATTTATGTCGGTCTTCAGCGTATAATCCTCATAGTGCATGGAGGCATCGAGAGCGACCCGTCCCTTGACATCCGCCCTCGGAATAGCCATCTTCACGGCAAGCCTGTCTTCCTCCACGGTCCTGGCAGTCACGTCCACAGAAGCTATCTTCCACCTCTCCTTGCGCATAAGGGCCGTAAGGTCCAGCCTGGTTCCACCGGCAATAACCCGGCAGCTGGGCATCTCGATTCTCTGCCCGAACATCGTCAGGAGCATGTTCTTGGCATACAGGTGGTCCTCGGTCACCGCAGGGACTCCGACCTCCAGGTTCCTTACAAGCAGGGTCCCGTCCAGGCTGGGGTCGCTCGTCATACCCCTTATGGCGACGTATCCTGAGGCAAGGCCCCCGTACAAACCGAAGGCCTCGGTGCTGAGTATGTCCTGGAATTTGGAGAAGTCACCCTTTATGTCCCTTATGGACAGGTCTATCATGGACTTCTTTATGGTGCCGTCCGCCCGCCCGTGGAGGGGCTTGTCGTCGCTGACTTTCACGCTGAGATTCCCTGTCCCCGTCAGGAAGCTCCCGCTCACCCCTAGGTTCTTGTCCGTGGCGAAGTGTATGTCCCGGCCCTCGCGGATCACGTCCGCCTTGAGCGGAATCGTCCCCTTGATAATGCCCTCGCAGCTGACGGAGGAGTCCACGTCCACGGTGAACTTCGCCGGGACAAAGCGCTCCAGGAGGCTGTGCCGCTCCTGCTTCTCGTCCCCGTTCTTTATGGAAAGCTTCAGGGGAAGCTTTATATAGTGGCTGCCCAGCACGCGCATGGAATACTCGCCGGAGGCGGTCCCGTTGAAAGTCGTCAGGTCCAGGTCGGTCGTGAAGTCTGTCAGCCTCATTCCTCCCCACACGACGTCAAGGTCGGGGATGAACAGGTCTCCCTCAAGGAGCTCGGCAGTCCCGTTCACGATAACGGGCTTGGTTCCCAGCTGCAGGGAAAAATTCTCCAGATTGACGGATACATAGGGGTTTTCGATGGTCCCGCTCGCAACGATGGAACCGTTGAAGGTATCGTCCGCATACTGGTTGGGGATGAAGCGCATCAGGGGGAAGGCCCGGATATCGCTCAGCAGGGAGAAATAGCAGTCATGCAGCAGGGTCTCCTTGGTCAGCTTCGCATGCAGGGGGTTCGTAAAGTCGCCCACGATGCTTATCGTCTCCCTGGAGAACTCGTTGGACATGGCTATCGAGAGGTTCGCCGACTCCAGTATCCCGTCATGCAGGTTCCACAGGATATAGCCCTTCCCCCCGTTGGATGTGTTTATGTCGGAATAGGAGATGTTGTCGATGATGAATCCCATCGGGTCAAGCTTCCCTGTCAGGGAGATTTTGGGCGACCTGCCCAGCTTTCCCTTCGTCTCCGCCAGCTGGAAGGATTTTATGCCGACAAGGAAGTCCTGAAGGGATTTGACGTTGAACTCCCCGTCGAGCGAGAGGGCAAACTCACTGTTCTTCAGGGAAACCGGGAAGGAGAGGATTTTTGCGGAACCGGAGGCCCCCTTCTCCAGGTTCGCGATTATGTCTATCCCATAGGAACCAGAAAGGTTGAACCAGCGTCCCTTGGCGAATGAGCCGGTGAAGTCATAGGGAATCCCGTTCAGGTCCATGGACGTGGTAAAAGTGACTTCCTTGTCCTCAAGCGACATCAGGGCCTCGGCCCCTGCCTTCAGGCGGACAGGCCCCCAATCCAGGTTCAGGCTCCTGACGGACAAGGAACTCTTGCTTCCGGAAAGCGTCAGGGAAAGGCGCCTGCCCTCCTTGCTGCTGTCAGTCACGGTGAACGAGGAAAGCTCATAGCTTATGTCATGGAAATCAGTCGAGAACGACATCTCCCCGTCCGCCACGACAGGGGACAGGCGGTCCATATAGCGCCCCAGAGTCCCGGCCTTCTTGCTGTCCAGGAAGAAGCATGCCGCCTCGGCCACTGTCGCCGCACGGAGGGAGCCCAAGGAGACGCTGGCGGAAAGCTTCCTGCCACCCGACCAGTAGAAGGAACCTTTGCCCGTGACGGAAGAAGCGGCGGAAGAAAGAGAAAGGCTGAACGGGGCAAAGTCGTCCTCCACCCTGACCACGGCGGAAACGGAGCTGAAGGAGACATTCCCCAGGTCAAGTCTGGGGATCTGGGCATGCACCGTCCGGCCGTCCGCCCTGACGGAGGCAGAGAAAGCAAGCCTGTTACCGTTAGGCAGCAAGAAGGAGTCCACCCTGAGCGAGCAGTCCGGCACCTTGGTCACCAGGTCGAGTTTCCCGGAAAGGCTTGCGCGGAGGGCCTTGCCCGTCACGGTCAGGGAATCCACCGTCAGGAGTTTCTCGTTTCCAGAAGCCTTGAAGGCAAGCTTCTCCTCCGCCTTCAGCAGGTCCGGCGGCAGGTCAAAGCTCCCTTCCCCTGCCCAAGAGAAACTCTTGTCCGCAAGGCTCAACCTGGCTTCCGCCTTGATCGTGAGAGGACTGTCCGCGAGAGCCTTGACCCGGGGACTTTTAAGCGGCAGCTTGACGAGAGAAAGAATGCTGATTCCATTCAAATCCACGTCGAGCAAGCCCGTTTTCCTCGGGATATCGTATTCCGCCGACAGGCTGTAGGGCAGGGCCCTCTGGGTGGAACGTGCAACGATGGTGTTGTCGGCGTAACGGACCAGAAACTGGGTCTTCTGCAAGGTATAGTCGGCCGCAAGATAGGGGGAAAGGGTCAGGATGGCAGAGGAGCCGGAAAAACCGGGGACAACGTTCCCGTTCAGGTTGAAGCGGGTCGCGGCGCTGCTGCCACCGTACAGGCGCAGAATGACGGAGCCGGAATCGGCCACGGCCCTGACGTTCTTGTCCTTCTTCTTGCTGAAGGAGAGCTTGCCCAGCTTGAAATCCAGGTTCTTGCCCTTCATGGAGTAGCTTGCCGCGACATCCTTGAAGACAATCTTGCCGGGCAGTATCGAGAGGATTTTGTTTATGAAGGCCTTTTGCTCCGCACTCAGGAACTCACCTTTGTCCACACCGTCCACTTCCAGGCTGACCGCTGGATTCCCGGCCTGGGGTTCCGGTTCCGGCCCGGCATCGGGCTCCGGGGCAGGAGCTTCACCTCCCGACTCCCCCAGGACAAGTTCTTTTCCTTTCTTTTTCCGCTCCCTGCTCTCGGCAAGGCACTTGCGGATGCCGGCAATCTTCTCGGATGAAAAATCGCCCTTCACCTCGGAGACGGACAGAAGGGAGAACGCATGGTCAAAGTCCCGGGTCAGAAGGCTCCAGAGACTGTAGCGGAAGACGGCTTTCTTTATGGTCAGGATGTCCTCGTCCGTCCGCGAATCATAGACACGGATATCGCTTATCGTTATGCCGGTCAGTATGGAGGGGGACAGGGAACCGTAAGCCAGCCCCAGGCCCGTGGTCTCCGAGAGCTCCGCAAGGAACAGGCCCTCGGCCCGCCTCATCCTGCCGTCTATCTCCCGGTAGGCGGGCCTCAGGAAATACAGGCTGGCCAGAAAAATCAAGAGGAATACAAGTAGCGCCACCGCTGTTTTTATGAACCTTGACTTTTTCATTTCCCCGGTGTTTACTAATAATCGCATGAGGCGGAAAAACGCCTCCGCAATGAATACTACCTTAATATAAAACCATCAGAAATAGAAGGGTTTCATGATTTTAAGCAAATTTATCGTGTTCGAGGGAATAGACGGGGCCGGAACCTCGACCCAAATCGGACAGCTCAGGAAAAGGCCGGAAGCAGGGAGCTTCCTCTTCACAGCAGAACCGACCGGAGGCGAGACCGGCAAATTCCTCCGCAGGATGCTCAAGGGGGACGTGAAGCTGGAAGCTTCCACGGCGGCATACCTCTTCGCGGCAGACAGGAACGAGCATATATATGGAAGAATCCGCAGCGAAGGAGGGCTGCTTGAGAGCGGCATCAAGGAAGCATGCGGATCCGGCAGGGTCGTGGTCAGCGACCGATACCTCTTCTCAAGCCTTGCCTATCAGGGAATATCCTGCCCGGACGGGCTTCCCTATAAGCTCAACGAGGGTTTCCCCCTCCCCCGCCTGCTCTTCTACTTTGACATAGACCCGTCTGACTCGCTTGCCAGAATCACGGGAAGGGAGACAAAGGAAATCTACGAGGAAGAGAATTTTCTCCGGCAAGTCACGGAAGGATACCGGAAAGCTATATCGGATCTGGATGCACGGGAACCGGGGATGAAAGTAGTCTGGCTCGATGCGACAAGGAGCGTCAGCGAGCTGTCAGAGGAGATTTGGAAAGAAATCACCGGCTGCGGGCTTTTGTGAGCGAACGCACAGGATTCTGCGAGAAAACACAATGCGCCGCTCCAAGTGCCCGCCGCCCGCTACAGGATATAGCGCTCCAGATCCTGGTTCTGCATTATCCCCTTGAGCTTGTCGTTGACGAAGGCCTCATCTATCGTTATGGTCTCGCCCTTGTGCTTGTCGGCCTCAAAGCTCAGGTCCTCAAGGACAGTCTCCATAATCGTATGCAGGCGACGGGCCCCGATGTTCTCCGCATGGGAATTCACGTCCTCGGCTATGAACGCCATCCGGTCAATAGCCTCGTCGGTGAAGCTGAGGGTGACACCCTCGGTTCCCATCAAGGCCTCGTACTGTTTGATGAGGGCGTTCTTGGGCTCGGTGAGGATGCGGCGGAAGTCCTCCTTCTTGAGCGCGTCAAGCTCCACACGGAGGGGAAAGCGCCCCTGAAGCTCAGGGATCAGGTCGCTCGGCGCAGAGACGCTGAACGCGCCCGCACCGATGAAGAGGATGTGGGTAGTGTTGACCACACCCCACTTGGTGTTCACGTCGCTCCCCTCTACAATCGGGAGGATGTCGCGCTGGACTCCCTCGCGGCTCACGTCCTGGCGGCTCCCCTCCCCGCCCTTGGTCGCAATCTTGTCAATCTCGTCAATGAAGATGATGCCTGACTGCTCCACGCGCTGCTTGGCCTCATCGGCGACCTTGTCCCGGTCGGTCAGGCTGTCGAGCGTCTCCTCCATGAGAATCTGCCGGGCCTCACGGACGCTGACCGTCTTGCGGCGGTTCCTGCCCCCCGCGAGCATCTCCTGCAGGCCGTTTATGCTGGACTCCAGGTCCTCCATGGAACCCGTGCTGAAGACCTCCATGCCGCTGATCCGGGGCTGCTGGTGGATGGTGACATCGACCATGCGATCCTCCAGCTTGCCGTCGCGGAGCATCTTGCGGAACTTCTCGCGGGTCTCGGACATCTCGCCGCTATCCTGCGCAGCCCCGGAGGATTCTGCCTCCTGCTGCGCCTCCTGACTTCCGTCCGCCCCGGATGCCTCCTCCTGGGCCGGGCTCGACTTGCTTATCTGTATGATGCCGCCGGAGACGGGGCTCTCGCCACCGCCGAAGAGATTGCTCAGGATGCGGACAGGCTGCTTCTTCTTGCCGCCGTCACCCTCCTCCTTCTTAGCTGAGCTGCCGGGCAGGAGCAGATCAAGGAGCCTGTCCTCGACCAAAGGTCCTGCCTTCTCCTTGAGGGTCTCCTGCATCTCGGCCTTGACCATGTTGTAGCCCACGGCCATCAGGTCGCGGATCATGCTCTCAACGTCACGTCCCACGTATCCGACCTCGGTGTACTTGGTCGCCTCAATCTTGAGGAAGGGCGCACCGCAGAGCTTGGCAAGGCGGCGGGCTATCTCGGTCTTGCCGACCCCGGTGGGACCAATCATCAATATGTTCTTGGGAGCGACCTCCTCGCGGATTTCCTCGGGGAGCTTTATCCTCCGCTGCCTGTTGCGCAGGGCAACGGCGACAAAGCGTTTGGCCTTGTTCTGCCCGATGATGTAGCTGTCAAGCCGCTCGACGACTTCTGACGGCGTAAGCCCCTCGGGGCCGCCGGACACGTCCTTCTTCTCCACAATCTCCTCTGCCACAAACGACCTCCTTCTCTGCTAGTCCAAAGACTCCACGGTTATATTCTCATTGGTGTACACACAAATCTTGCCCGCAATCCTGACCGAACGCTCGGCAATCTCCTTGGCACTCAGTTCGCTCGTCTCCATGTAGGCGAGGGCAGCGGAATAGGCGTAGTTCCCTCCCGAGCCGATCGCGATGACATCGTTCTCGGGCTCTATGACATTCCCGTCCCCGGATACAAGCAGGATTTTGCCCTTGTCGGCGACAAGGAGCATGGCCTCCAGCTTGCTCATCGACCGCTCCGTCCTCCAGAGCTTGGCGAGCTCCACGGCGGACCGGGTGAGGTCGCCATTGTATTCCTTAAGCTTCTCCTCGAACTTGTCGAACAAGGTGAAGGCATCGGCGACCGAGCCCGCGAATCCCGTCAGCACCTTGCCGTCGTATATCTTGCGGACCTTGCGGGCATTGCCCTTGACCACGGTGTTCCCCGCAGTCACCTGACCGTCACCCGCCATCGCGACGGTGCCGTTCCTCTTGACGGCTATGACCGTCGTGCTCCGTATCCTGTTCTCGTCATGCTTTCCCATACATCTCTCCTGACATCATAATTCACTCTCAGTCTTTCTTCCCGCTGTGAGGGAAGGCCTGGTCGTACACGGCCCTGAGCCTCTCCGCCGTCACGTGCGTATATCTCTGCGTCGCGTTTATGCTGGAATGCCCCAGCATGGACTGGACCTCCCGCACGTCCGCCCCGTTCAAAAGCATCGCCGTCGCGAAAGTATGACGGAACGAGTGCGGGGTCATCGGCTTGTTGGTTCCCCGCAACCCGCTGTACTCCCGGACAATCATCTCTATCCCCGACGCGGACAAGGCCCTTCCCTTCTGGTTCAGGAAAATCTCCGCGACGAAAGAGCCGCCATCCTCCATCGAAGCCGGAAAGCGTTGCCTGCGCTCGGCCAGATAGGCATGAAAGGCATTGAGGGCATCCTGCTCAAAGTAAACGTAGCGGTCCTTGCTGCCTTTGCCTTCCACGACCGCACTCCCGTAGCCCTCCGTGAAATCCGAGAATTTCAGGGAGGCGAGCTCGCTGACACGGCAGCCCGACGAATAGAGCATCTCAAAAATCGCCTTGTCCCTCGCAGGCCACAACAGGGGCTTCCTGTCAGGCTGAGAGCAAAGGGTGTCCACCTCGGCCTGGGTCATGAAGCGGGGCAGGACCTTGGGCTTCTTGAGCATCTTGAGCTCCAGCGCGACGTTTACCTGAATATACTGATTTTTCCTGCAATACGCAAAGAGTCCACGGACGGCGGAGATGAAGCGGTCTATGGATGTGACGTTATAGCCCTCCCGGCTCAAGTCCCCTACGACCGCCCTCAGCTGCCCCAAGGTCACGGACGAAATGCCCGTTTCCCGCTCCAAATGCCCGTCAAAGTGCTTGAAGTCCTCGGTATAGGCCTTCACGGTGTTGGCCGACCGCCCCTTGACGTTGGCAATGTACAGGAGAAATTCGTCTATGCAGTCCCCCAGGCTTCTTTCTTCCATATGCCCGGCTATTCCTGCCCCTCCATGCCGTCCGGGGAGTGCAGGTAATCACATGCCGGGTTGATGCAGCTCTTGTAGCTGCCGTTCTTCTTGTCGTACTTCTCCACCATGAACCATCCGCACTTGGGACAGGTCGCGTTGATCGGCTTGAAGTGGGACAGGAAGGAGCACTTGGGATAGTTCGTGCAGCCGTAGAACTCCTTGCCCCGCCCCTTGGTCTTGCGGGCAACGATGTCCCCGTCGCAGCCCTCGACCGGGCACTTCGCGAGGGGGATGCTCTTGGTGTTGCGGCACTCCGGGAAGCCAGAGCAGGCAAGGAAGTAGCCGAAGCGCCCGAGTTTCTTGACCATAGGCCGGCCGCACTTCTCGCAGACCTCGTCGGTGCTCTCGTCCAGAACTCCCTTCATGCTCTCCTGGGTGTCCATGACGCTGTCCACCCGCTCCTTGAAAGGCCCGTAGAAGTCGCCTATCATGGAATTCCAGACCAGCTCGTTCTTCTCCACCTTGTCCAGGTCGTTCTCAACGTCCGAGGTGAACTGCTCGTTTATCAGGGACGGGAACGCCTCCACCAGAATCTTGCATATCATCCTGCCGAGCAGGGTCGGGACCAGCTGCTTGTTGTTGCGGGTCACGTAGTAGCGGTCAAGCAGGACGGAAATAATCGGGGCGTATGTGGAAGGCCGGCCTATCCCCTTCTCCTCCAGAGTCTTGACGATGGAGGCATCGGTATAGCGGGTAGGACCTGAGGTAAAGTGCTGCTCGGGGTAGAATTTCCCGGCGGACAGCTTCTCCCCTATGCTGAGGGCAGGGAGCCTGCCGCTGCTGTCCTCCTTGGAGGACAAGGTCTTGATGACATTGTAGAAGCCCTTGTAGCTCAGCTTGCTCGCGCTCGCATGGAAGAGGGCCTCCCCTGCCTCTATGTCAACGGAGGTCGTCACCGTCCGGGCATTCTTCATCTGGCTGGAGACGAATCTCTCCCAGATTATCGAATAAAGGCGGAGCTGGTCGCGGGACAGGTACTCCTTCACGTAGTCCGGCGTGTACTTGGTATAGGTCGGGCGGATTCCCTCATGGGCATCCTGCGCACCCTTGCCGACGGAATACTCTATCTGCTGCTCGGGCAGGTCTTCCGGGTAGTTCTTGGAAAGCCAGTCCCGCACGTCATCGAGGGCAGTCTGGGAGATGCGGACGGAGTCTGTACGCATGTAGGTGATAAGACCGACCCGGCTCGAGCCGATCTGGATTCCCTCGTAGAGCTGCTGGGCTATCTGCATGGTCTTGCGGGAAGTGAAGCCCAGCTTGTTCGCGGCGGCCTGCTGCAGCTTGGACGTGGTGAAGGGAGGCTTGGGGCGGACGGTCTTCTCGCTCTCCTTTATGTCCTTGACGATGCAGTCCGAGGAGGCGATTTTGTCCATTATCGCCTGAACGTCGGCCTCCTTCTTGAGCTCGGGCTTCTTGCCGCAGTACTGAGTCAGCTCCGCCCCGAACTTGACCTTGCCCTTGGCAAAGTCAGCCTCAAGCGTCCAGTACTCCTCGGGGATGAAGTCCTCGACCTCCTTCTCGCGGTCACAGATAAGGCGGAGGGCGACCGACTGCACGCGGCCCGCGCTCAGGCCGTTCTTGACCTTCTTCCAGAGGAGGGGGCTCAGGTTGTAGCCCACGAGCCTGTCCAGGACGCGGCGGGCCTTCTGGGCGTTGACCTTGCCCTCGTCAATCTCCCTCGGGTGCTTTATCGCCTCCTTTATGGCGACCGGGGTTATCTCGTTGAACGTAATCCTGTTGATGGCGGCATTGGTCTTGCCTTTGAGGGCATTGTTCAGGTGCCAGGAAATGGCCTCCCCCTCGCGGTCGTTATCAGACGCGAGCAGGACGACATCGCTTGCCTTCGCATCCTTCTGAAGCTCCTGCAGGAGCTTGGCCCTGCCCCGCACCGTGATATACTCGGGCTGAAAGCCGTCCTCCACGTTTATCGCGAGCCGGCTCTTGGGCAGGTCTATCAGGTGCCCCATTGAGGCCTTCACCGTATAGCCCGATCCCAGATAATGCTCTATGGTCTTCGCCTTCGCAGGAGACTCCACTATGACAAGGGTTTTCTTCTTGGTCCTGCCGGCCTCAGCCTTCTTCATCGCACACCACCTTTATTCAAAGAGGGAAAGCTGCCCGCCGTCCGGCACGGAGTGCGCGCCCGGGGCATCCCTCAATGCATTTTTGTATTCGCCGTAACCAGAGATTACGGGTGCCCCGGACTCAATGTAGACCGCGCAATTACGCACGGCCTTTCCGGAGCGGGAGGACTTGAGCCTCTCGGCAGCCCTTCCTTCTATAATCCGAGCCTCCTCGCAGAATGCCGAGGAGGAGAACATCACTTCCCGGTCGTAGCTCAGGGCAAACTCCGCCGTTATCAGAGCCCCGCTGCCGGACGGTGCCTGCATGACGACCGTCGCCGATGACAGGGCCGCTATGAGGCGGTTTCTCTGAACGAACCGCCATTTGTCGGCGGGGCAGCCGGGAATGTACTCGCTCAGCACCGCGCCGCCCGAACGGATTATCTGGGCGACCAAGCCCTTGTTCCCCGCCGGGACGATTATATCGATTCCGCAGGGCAGGACGGCCGCCGTCGCCCTCTCCTTACCGGAAGAGAGAGCCCCCCTGTGGGCAAAGCTGTCTATCCCGTTGGCATTGCCGCTCACGACAGTAATCCCGTCCGATGCCGCATCCCTCGCAAAAGCCATCGTCGCCTCCGCAGCCTCGCGGCAAGGCTTCCTGGTCCCTACGACGGAGACACAGTCCCTGAGCAGGCAGGAGATGTCCCCCCTGTAATAGATGCAGAAGGGCGGGTCTGTTATCTCCTTCAGCAGGGGCGGGTAGCCGGCCTGCCCGTAGAAGACTGCCGAAATCCCCTGCCCTCCTATTATGGACATGGCAAGGTTAGACTGCCTCAGAAGTTCCTTCCCGTCCCAGGCAATCCTGCTGCCCAAGGACCGCTTTATAAGGAAGGAAATGTCTTCTATAGACAGTACAGCAAGTCGCTCAATTCTGTCAATATTCTTCCTTAAAAGAATTTTCTCCTTAAGGGTGAGGAAATAGAGGGAGGAGACGGCAATGTCTATAAGTTCCACCCTTTCAAATGTATTTAATTCGCATACTGCGCGTCAAGGACAACTTTCTTGTTGGCCTTCGCCTCGGCAGTTTTCTCCGCGTTCGGGTTCAGGGCGATTATCTTGTCATAGAGGACGACGGCCTTGTCGAACTGGTAAGTCTGGTAGTAGGCGCGGGCCAGGACGAACATCGCGTCGGAGTCCCTCTTCTGGGTGTCCAGGAAACGCTCCAGGTAGGGGATGGCATCGGCAGGCTGATCCAGCTCAAAGACATAGAGGACCCCGATTCCATACATAGCCCGGTAATACTTGGGGTCTATCTCCAGAGCCTGCTTGTAGGAGGACTCGGAGAGCTCCAGAAGCATGTCCCTCTCGGATGCAGAGACCAGGATTTCCTGTCCCGTCACGCTGAAGCTGTAATCGATCGCGCTGTTGGCTATGTAGCCAGCGCAAATCGCTATATAATAGTAGAGATGGGCATTATCGGGATAATACAGGAGGGCCTTGCGGAAAGCCTCGTATGCCTTGCGGTACATCCTCTCGTCCAGGTAGCGGGTTCCGAGGAGCTTGTACCACATACCGGTCTGGGCCTCGGTAAGCACCAGGTCCATGGCGCGGGCCTCATATTTCTTGATCGCCTCCTCCAGCTCCTCCTTGGTGGTCGGATTGGCGACCCCCTCCTCCAGCCGCTGCATCCTCTTCACGCTGTTATAGGAAGGAGAGCACGAGGCAAAAAGCACGGCTGACGCGAGCACGACGGCAAGAACGGATTCAATTTTCATCATTAACCTCCGGACCGGCGTTTTTGTGGCCGGGAAAAAAGCCCCTGTGGTATTCCCTCAGGAGCTCGTTGTCTACATGGGTGTAAATCTGCGTTGTGGAAAGGTCCGCATGGCCCAGAAGCTCCTGCACGGAACGCAGGTCGGCCCCGCCTTGCAGGAGATGGGTCGCGAAGGAGTGGCGGAGCGTGTGGACCTTGGCCGTGACCCCGCTCTTAGCCTCCAGCGTCTGGAAATTCTTCCACACGCCTTTGCGGGACAGGCTGCCCCCCCGGCTGTTGACGAACACGAAGTCCATGCTGTCAGAGCGGACAAGCCGGGGCCTGCACTCGTAGACCCACTTGTAGAGCCAGTCATACGCCGCATCTCCGAACGGGACGCTCCGCTCCTTGCTGCCCTTGCCCCTGACGATGATGAAACGCTCCTTGAAGTGGAGGTTGGACAGGAGCAGGGAACATGCCTCGCTTATCCTGAGGCCGCAGCTGTATATGAGCTCGAACAAGGCCCGGTCCCGGACCCCGAGGGGCTTCTTGGTGTCTATGGCATCGAGCAGGGAGTCCACCTGGTTCACGCTGAGCACGCGGGGGAGCTTCCGTGATGCGCCGGGCCTGTCCAGCTCCATCGCGACGTTCTCTGCCCATATTCCCTCCCGTTTCAAAAAAAAACCGAAGGAACGGAGGGCAGAGACAGTCTTGGCGACGGTCATGTCGCCGTCATTCTTCTCCAGGCGGAGAAAGCTGATGTAGTAGGTCAGGTCCAAGGGGGTCACGGACTCCAGCGCGAGCCCCTTCTTGTCCAGATATGCAAGGAAGTCCTTCGCGCACTGACCGTAGGCCTCGGCAGACAGCCTCGCCTTTCCCTCCACGAGGAGGAGGTCATCACGGAAGGACTTCTCCAGCTGGTCGGCAGGTATGCTACTTGACATCAACCAGGTTTATGCTCTTGGAAAGGCCGTCCAGGTTGTGCCTCCAACAGGCAGGCTGGGACAAGTCATCCTGGTTTATGGTATAGCCGGCAGGCGGGCGTATCCCCCCCTGGGAGCTGCGGCGGACCGGCTCACCCTCCTGCTGGACAGAGGCGGAAAGGATATTGGGCCGGGCCTGGCTTCCCGCAGCGGCAGGCTCGCGGAGCTTGGCCGCCGAGGATGCTGCGAGCGCGGGGGACGGCGTGACGGCGGCGGGCTTCGGGGAAGCCTGCGAATCCAGAGTCTCCAATGAGGAAGGCTTAAGGGGAATGGTACTGACCTTTATCTTGGACGGGTCAAGCTTCACGGAAGGAGCCGCCTGTGACGGGCCTCCGTGCAGGATGTTCTCGAAGATGCCATAGTCCAGGACGTTCTCGCTGCCCCTCTTCTCGAACTTCTCGGCCTCGGAGCCGTCCTCAGCCTGGGCGGAATTCCCGCCCTTGCCTGCGAAGCCGGTCGCGATGACCGTGACGGAGAGCTTGTCACCCATACCATGCTTGGTGCAGATACCGCTTATGATGTTGACGTTCTTGGACGCGGAGGCGGAAATCGTCTTGGTAATCTCCTCCAGCTCCATCATCGTCGGCATGCTCGCCTCATCGTCATCGCCGACGACGTTGACCAGTATGTTGGACGCGCCGTCAATCTGGCAGTCCTCCAGAAGGGGATTGGATATGGCGGCCTGGGCGGCATCGACGGCACGGTTCTCTCCCTCGCCGAAGCCCACGCCGAGAATCGCGTCGCCCTGTCCCTGCATGACGGACTTCACGTCCGCGAAGTCCACGTTTATGTCGCCGGGCAGGGTTATGATCTCGGAAATCCCCTGCACGCCCTGACAGAGAACATCGTCCGCCAGGCGGAAGGCCTGCTTGAAGTTCACCTTCTTGTCAACGATTTTCATTATCTGCTGGTTTGGGACCACGATCAGGCTGTCCACGTTGCCACGGAGCTTCTTGAGCCCGTCCTGAGCATTCCGCATCCTGACAGGCCCCTCGAATCCGAAGGGGGTCGTGACGACGGCAATCGTCAGAGCCCCTTCTTTCTTGGCAAGCTCGGCGACGACCGGTGCTGAGCCGGTACCCGTACCGCCGCCCATTCCGGCAGTTATGACGACCATATCCGCGCCCTTTACAATGTTGCTGATTCTTTCCGCGTCCTCTTTGGCGGCATTCTCACCGACCTCCGGGTTTCCGCCCGCACCAAGGCCGCCGGTCAGCTTCTGGCCGATCGAGAGCCTCTTCTGGGCCTTGGACACACCCAAAGCCTGCAGGTCGGTGTTCATGACGACGAACTCAACGTCGTTCACGCCCGCCTCAATCATCCTGTTGACGGCATTGGACCCGCCGCCCCCGCAACCTATTATCTTGATTACAGTAGGGTTAACCGCCGATACAGTATCATCCACGGACAGCTCTATCATACTTTTTCCTCCCACCCACTTTCAGCCCCTTCCTGAAATTATCCCCTTTCCAGGGAAGGATGCGCCTTATCGGCGCAAGTAACCTCAATCATATACTATTAAAAGAAATTATTCCAGAATTTATTCCCGATTTTCTTCAAGAAATTCTCTCCTTTTTCCGAATTCGGGGCGGAGCTCTTCCTGGAAGAGGAAGACTGCCTGCTCTTCCACCTGTCGTCCAGAAGCCCGACGGCAGTCGCAAAGTCAGGTTCCCGGTAGCCCTTGTCCAGGCCGCCCATATCGGAGACCTCCCCGACCCTGACGGACGTCGTCCCCCAGACGCACTGCGCAAGCTCCACCACCCCTGGCATCTTGGACCCGCCCCCGGTCAGCACTATGCTGCCGTTCAGCTTGGTCAGGTTGGCATGGTGGACAATCTCCGACCGCACCATCTTGAATATTTCCTCGACCCTGGGCTGGATTATCTGGCAGAGCTCACGCTGGCTGGTCACCTCCGGGGGCCTCGCGCCGACACCGGGGATTATGACCTCCTCGCCCTCATCGCCGCCGCTTATCCAGCAGCAGCCGCTCTCCACCTTTATCTTCTCCGCGATGGAGACGTGAATGTCCTTGACCCTGGATATGTCGTTCGTCACGAGGTTGCCGCCGACGGGGATAGAAGCCATGAAGACGGGCGTCCCCTTGTTCATCACGATGACATCCGTCGTGCCGCCCCCCATGTCAATGAGGATGGATCCCAGATCCATCTCGTCCTCGTGTATCGTCGCGAAGGCCGCCACCAAAGTCTTGGAGGCGATGCCGTTCCACTCGTATCCGGCCCGGACGATGCACTGCTTGAGGTTGTCCAGGGCAGTCTCGTTCGCCAGTATGATGTGGACCTTGACCTTGAGCCTCTTGCCCATCATGCCAAGGGGGTCCTTGACCCCGGGCAGGTCGTCCACGAAGTATTCCTGCGGTATGGTATGCAGCATCCCCATGCCCATCGGGATGCTTATCGCCGTGGAGGCCCCGAGCGCCCGGCCCTTTGCCGCATCCGTGATCTCAAGGGTCCTGTAGTTGTCGCTCCTGTCATCCACGACGGTATTCCCCTCGGAGTTCAGGCTCTCCACCTGGGCCCCGCCGATTGCCGTGAAGACGGAGTCCACGTCCACCCCCGCGACCTGCTCGGCCGCATCGACAGTGGCGTTTATGGCGGCGACGGCCGCATCTATGTTGACGATCACGCCGTTGCGGAGTCCCTGAGAGGGCTTCTTGGCGAAGCCGATGACGGAAACATTGTCATCCTCGTCCAGCTCCCCGATGACGGCTTTTATGAAAGTGGTACCTATATCCAGCCCCACGATGATGTTGCTCAAGTAAATCCCCCAGAAAGCCGGCCTCAGCGGGCCAAAGCACCTTCTCCCTCGGCCTTGTAGGAGATGGACCCGTAACGGAGGTCTATCTCGCTTACGTTCAGCTCGATGGAGTTCACGACATCAAGGATGACCAGCATGCGCTTCAAGGCCTCCTCGTTCAGCGACCGGTCGGCGAGGACCTTGACATGATTGCGCTGCCCCTGGAC
Source organism: Treponema sp. (assembly GCA_017450845.1). Lineage (GTDB taxonomy): Bacteria > Spirochaetota > Spirochaetia > Treponematales > Treponemataceae > Treponema_D. The sequence continues at coordinate 6,697 of JAFSSU010000303.1, read as the reverse complement.
GGGATAGAGGACGAGCTCATAGTTGCCGTACTCCTTCTGCATGACCTGGATCTCGGATATGGCAGAAAAATACTTCTGCGGGAGCGCCCCAATCGCAGCCACCTGGGCCATCAGCGGCCTGAACTTCGACGGGAAGCGCATCCCGAGCTGCATCCCCTCCACCGGCAGCCCCGATATGAGGGGAATATCCGAATCCGCGGAAACCGATGCCGTGTTCGTGAATAATACACCATTTTCGGAGATTTGAACAGTTGTGGAGCGGCCATTTATGTTCATGATCGTCTTCGCGACCGCCTGCCGCTCCTTTATCGTTATGACGACCTTGTCGGGGAAAATCTTGTCCACACCGACGCTCTCGATGCAGGAGAAAGAGGAGAGGGCATCCACCGCCCTGCCGGAGTCGAACTCAATCCAGGTGACGGTCCCCATGTCCTCGAGCTTCTGCATCAGGAGGGAGGACGGAATCGTCTTGAGCCCGGAGAACTGAACCTTCACCGGGGCAAGGCAGGGGATGACCATCGTATAGAAAACCGCCTCCAAGGCAAGCAGGACAATGAGGATGAGGACGACAATCTTAGCGATCGTTATCCGTGGATCCTTCTTTCTCTCCCCCGCCGGGGCAGATTTCATCAGGAAGTCCATGCCCCCCAAATCCCTTTTCACGCTGGCCGCTCCGCTCATTTTTTTATTCCCCTCAAAGCTTTTTACTGCAAAATATCTCGCTAGATGCCCAGGACGCTCATGCCCCCTCCTTCATCATCGGGAGGAGCGTGGGAGGCGTTTATCACAAAGCCGCACATGCAGAAGCTGACGACCAGCGAGGAGCCGCCGGAAGAGAAGAATGGCAGGGGCATTCCGGTCGTCGGAGCCGCGCCGCACACGACGGCGCAGTTCAAGAGCGACTGCATGAACACCATGCACACGCATCCGAAAGACGCATAGGCGGCAAAAGCGTTACCGCAATTGAGGGAAATCAGCGTCCCCCGCCAGGCGAAGAACAGGAGAAGGGCAAAATAGGCCGTCACGCCGAAAAGCCCCATGGAATCCGCCCAGCCAGCAAAGATATAGTCCGCGTGGAGCTCGGGAATCTTGAACACCTCGGTAAGCCCCTCGCCGACCCCGTTCCCCCAGAATCCGCCCGCCGTTATCGCCCGCTTGGAGGCCATCTCCTGATAGCCGCTCGTCATGGCGAACTCCTCCGGGTGCAGGAACGCTATGACACGGTTCAGGCGGTAAGGCTCAATGCTGACCATCAGGGCAATCGCCGGAAGGGCCAGCAGGAGCAGGGGCAGGAACCAGGTCATCCGTGCCCCGCAGACAAAGAACATCATGCAGCCGACCAGGAAGATGAAGACCCCGGTGGAAAAATCCCTCTGCACGAAGATGATGGCGACAAAGACAAAGAGGCCCGCCAGCGGATAGTAGAAGTCGCTCCTTCCCTCCCGCCTCTGCTTCTGGAAGAGGTTCGCGAGGAAGAGGACGACGGCGAACTTGGCGAACTCCGAGGGCTGCAATGTAAAGAGGCCGGCGATGTAAATCCAGCGGGAAGCCCCCTTCCTGTTGCTCCCTATGCCGGGTATGAAAGCGAGCAGGCAGAGGAAGAGCGTCCCCATCACGATGAACGGAAGCATCTTCTGTATCACGCTCATCTTGACGACGGCGAAGAACACCATCAGGGCAAACCCTATGCCCGACCAGACCAGCTGCCTGGTGACGAAGTAGTAGCGGTCGCCGAAGAGACGCTCCGCCGTATAGGGGGTGCAGACATACAGCGTGAATATCCCCAGGCCCCAGAGAAGAAGGACGGAGATGATGAAGAAGATGTCGCTCCTGCCGTAGGAGCCTACCGGGCGGTCAGCCTTGAAGGAGAACTCACTCATCCTCCCCTCCGTCAGTAAGGCACTTCGTCAGCCGCTCAAGGGCCATGCCCCGCGAGCCCTTTATGAGGACGGCATCACCGGGGGACATACGGGCCTTGAGCAGGCCGGCTATCTTCAGGATGGACCCGTCGGACTTGTCGGGGAAGCATAGGACATCCTGCATCCCCGCCTGCCCCCGCATTCCCTCAAGGGCGGCGGACATCTCCTGACCGACCAGAATCACCGTGGCACCGGAAGCGACAGCCTGCGATATGACGGCGCGGTGGGAGTCAGAAGAGGCCTCCCCCAGCTCCAGCATGTCGCCAAGGACAAGGAAATGGGAGCCGGAATCATCGGAGGAAATGAGGTCAACGGCCTTCTCCATGGAATCCGGGTTGGCGTTGTAGCAGTCCTGCAGGATGCGGATTCCCCGCCTGTCATCGCTGATAAGCTCACACCTGCCGAAAAGGGGCCTGAGATTTGAAAAACCTTCTATTATATCATCCGCGGACAGACCAAGCTCACGGGCCAGGCATATCGCGGCGAGGGCGTTCCGGTAGTTGTAGCTTCCCGGCAGGCTCAGGGTGACGGCCTTTCCGTCTATCGTGAAGTCCGTCCCCAAAAGCCCCCTGTTCCTGACAAAGCGGACCCCCTCCACGGAGTCCTCCCCGTAGAAGCAGCTTTTGCCCCCCTTCCTGCCTGCCGTCTCCGAGAGAAAAACGGCGAAGTCATCATCCTTGGGTATAAAGGCAACGGAGGAGGCCGTGAAATGGTCAAAGACACGGGACTTCTCCTCGGCAATCGCCTGGCGGCTGCCAAGGATTCCGATGTGGGCGGTCCCGATGTTGGTTATGACGGCGTAGCGGGGCTTCAGGACGGCGGAAATCTCCTTCATCTCGTCCCTGCGGTTCATCCCCATCTCAAAAAGGCCGACCTCGTGCCCTTCCCGGATGTTGAACACCGAAAGGGGCAGGCCCGTCTCGCTGTTCAGGTTGCCCTCGTTGGCTATGACCTTGTACTTCCGCGACAGGAGGGCAAGGGCAATCTCCTTGGTCGTCGTCTTGCCGCTCGAGCCGGTTATGCCTATTTTTATGAGACCCGGGAACTTCTCCACGTAGCGGGCGGCGGCAGCCTGCAGGGCATGAAGGGTATTGTCCACGCCGATGAAGGTCGCCGAAGGCTTCCCAGTAAAAAAGGGCGCAAAAAAGCCCGGATTCCTGCCGTAGCTCTGCTTGGAGACAAGGACGACCGAGGCCCCCTTCTCCAAGGCCTGGGGAATGTAGCTGTGCCCGTCCTGCTTCTCCCCGATGAGGGGGACAAAAAGGCTGCCTGCCGTGACCTTGCGGCTGTCCGTCGCGACGGAGCCGAACGAAAAGTCCGCGGCGGAAGAAAGGAGACTGCCGCCCGTGGCGGACAACAATTCATCAAGAGAAAGGAGCGTGCCGGTCATATCAGTCACCGGCCTTCTTGGCGGAGCTGCCAGACATCTCCACGCGGACAATCTCGTCGCTCTCCGCCTCGCGCATACCGAGCGAGTCGCAGGCAATCTCCTCAATCCTCTCCGAGGACGACAGGAGGCTGATGTCGGTTATGAGCTTCTTGTTTTCTTCTATTAATTGCTTCTGCCGCTTCTCCAGCTCCTCCACCTGCTTCTCCAGGTCCGTGTACTTCCGGGCATGAATCCCGTCTATGACCAGAAGGGCCGGGATTGTGAGGGCAAAAATGCAGACCAGCGCGGTCTTGAAAATCCGAGAGAAATCCAGCTTCATACGGCCTCCACCCCGGCGAGGCGTTCCTTTCCTGCGTCACGCAGCTTCCGCAACACGCGGAGCCTCGCGCTCCGGGACGGTGAGTTTGCCGCGACCTCCTCAGCCGTCGGCTCCACCCCCTTGTGAGTGAGCAGGACCGCGCAGGGAGAGCCTCCGCACGAGCAAACGCTCTGCTCCGGAGGACAGACGCACTCTTTCGCAAGGTTGCGGAAATAGCGCTTTACTATTCTGTCCTCCAGAGAATGGAACGTAATTACCCCCAGTTTCCCCTGTGGTAAAAGGGCATTGAACGCGGCGTGGAGGGCATCCGGAAGTCGTCTCAACTCTTTGTTGACGTAAATCCTCAAGGCTTGGAATGTCCTCGTCGCCGGGTGAATGCTGCCGTGGCGGTACTTGGGGGGAACCGCGCCGGCAACTATATCGGCAAGAGCTTTGGTAGAAGCAATGCGGCCTGCCTGTCTGGCCGTGGTTATTGCCGAGGCAATGCGCCGCGAATACTTCTCGTCCGAATACAAATAAATAAGGTCCGCGAGCTTTTTCTCTTCCATGCCGTTGACGACATCCGCCGCGCTCTCGGGCGATGCCGGGTTCAGCCGCATGTCAAGCTCCTCGTCATGGCGGAAAGAGAAACCCCTCCCGCTCCTCTCGTAATGGAAGACGCTTATCCCCAGGTCAAAGAGGATAAGATTGGGCCTCCTGGTGTCCTTTGGATAATTCGCATAGAAATCATCGAACCAGCCCGACCAGAATGACATACGGTCCCCGAAGGGGGCCAGCCGCTCCCTGGCGCGGGCCTGAATGACCGGATCAGCGTCCAGCCCCAGCAGCCTGAGTCCCGGGTAGCTTTTCAGGAAATTGTAGGAGTGCCCGCCCTCGCCCAAGGTGGAGTCCACCATGAAGGCATCCGCCTCATAAGGCTCGCCTACCGGCGAAAGCAGAGAAAGACATTCCTGAAGCAGGACAGGAGTATGTACGACTTCCATTTCCTTAACTACCTGAGATTACAGGAAAATATCGCTCATGCTCCCGGCTGCGTCCTTGAAGTCTGCCTCGGTCGAAGACAGATACTCATCGTAGCACTTGGAATCCCACAACTCCATATACCTGTTCAGGCCCAGAATCACGGACTCACCCGAGAGGGAAGCGTATTCCCTTAAGCACTGGGGGATAGAGAGGCGGCCAGAACGGTCAAATTCCAGCTGTTGTGCCGGTGCGATGAAACGCCTGATGACTTTATTGGTCTGATCATTGAAAGGAGAGGACTTCTTCATGATTTTTTCACTCAGAGAAGCCCATTCCTCGCTTGTAAAAAGCATGAGACAATGGTCCAGACCTTTCGTCACGATGAGCTCATTTTTTTGCAAAATGCCCCGGAGCTTGGCAGGAAAGAGGATTCTCCCCTTCTCGTCCAAGGTGTTCCGGTACTCACCGATCAGCAAGTCCATACCATTATCTCACCACTTTTCCCCACTATTTCCCACTTGATGACATTCTACCCCCTTTTCCCCTCACTGTCAACCGAAAAGATGCCGAAAATGAGAAAAAGCTATGTGCATGAAAGGACACTCCCTCGACGACATTCCCCCGGAACTGACCCCACTGGAAAAAGCCCGCCGCCTCCTGGACAAGGCCTCCCTCCTGGGATGGGTCTGGCACTCCCATGCGGATGCAGCCGGAAAGGTTCGGGAGGAGCTGGACGAGGCCGAGGAGGCCGCCGGGCAGGATGACAGGGAGCACCTGATCGAGGAATGCGGGGACGTGCTCTTCTCCGCCATATCCTATGTCTGTTCGCTCGGAGTTGACCCAGCAGCGGCGCTGGACAGGGCAAACAGGAAGTTCGCCGGAAGGTTCAATTATATAGAAGAAAAAATGCGGGAAAGGGGCCTTTCGCTCGACGTGAGCCATGAGGCCGAGGAAAACGCGCTCTGGCAGGAAGCCAAGAAGCAGGGCCTGTAAGAAGGGTTATTGGGGCAACTTGACCCAGGCGGAAGCCTGAAGTGGCCGCCCCCGCCTGAGTCATTCCTTTGTCCCCGTCCTATTTTAAAAGGCCGTCCACATAGTTCTTCACGTCGGAACCGCTCTTCCCGGTGAAGTCCTTCCCTCCCTTGAAGTCCGCGCCCTTGGCGAATTTTGCCAGATCCTTGCCGCTCCGTCCAAGCCCGCTCCCGCCGCTCGTGCAGAGGGTGACAAGCTTCTTGCCCTTCCAGTCCTGGCTCTCCGTGAATGTGTAGACGATCTTGGGTGCATAGGCCCACCAGATGGGGTAGCACAGGACTACCGCGTCGTAACCCGATATGTCAATCTTGTTGGCGATTGCGGGGCGGCTCTTGGGATCGTTGCACTCAATGGAAGAAAGAGATTTCTTGTCGTGCCAGTTCAGGTCCGCGCTCGTGTACTTGTGGACAGGCTCTATCTCAAAGATGTCCGCTCCCATCGCGTCCGCCGCGTCCTTGGCCATGCGCTCGGTCGTCCCCGTCGCGCTGAAATAGACGACCGCCGTCCTTGCCTTGCCGGTCTGTGCAGTCAAAGTTCCTGTCATAACAAGTCCTCCGAGCAAAAGTGCTGAGATAAGTTTCTTCATAAGGTTCCTCCGTTTATTAAGCAACAACCCGTTGCTTATCTAGAGCTTACGCTATTTTTGACAACTTGTCAATACCAAAATACGATTTTAATAACAAATCGTCGCTTATACGAATAAAGCGGTCCTCGCGCGCAGCTGGATTCTTTCCCCGGCTTGTGCTATCATGCACAGAGACATGGATTTTGATGATGGAGGTGCAGCATGTTTAGGCAAATGCGAAGGTTCGGGCAGCAGGTCGCCAGCGAAAAGTGCGTTGAGATTCTGAAAAACGAGTGGCGGGGGGTGCTTGCCCTGCTCGGCGATGACGGCTATCCCTATACCGTTCCCATGGATTTTTTCTATGACGAGGACGACGGCAAAATATATTTTCACTGCGCGAAGGAAGGCCACAAGATTGACGCGATTGAAAAATGTGACAAGGCTTCCTTCTGCGTGATGGACCAGGGCTTTAAGAAAGAAGGCGACTGGGCGCTGAACATCACGAGCGT
>JAFSSU010000302.1 GCA_017450845.1 Treponema sp. | reverse complement strand
GCAGACACAGGGGAAGACGGTTCCCTTGGGGTGCAAACTCATCTGGAGGTAAAACTATGGTGGCAAAGCTTCGTGATGCGGTATACGGTGTTGCGGTGGGGGACGCGCTCGGCTCGCCGGTGCAGTTCCAGGACAGGGGAACCTATCCGCAGGTGAAGGAGATGATGTACTGCGACTGCTTCGGCAAGGAGGCGGGGACGTGGACGGACGACACGAGCATGACGCTCGCGCTGTGCGACAGCATACGGGAGAAAGGCCGGGTGGACGTAGAGGACATCATGGACAAGTTCTCCTCGTGGCTCTCTTCGGGCAGGTACACGCAGGACGGCAGGGCGTTTGACATCGGGAACACCTGCTATGCGGCCGTAAAACGGGGAAAGGGGCTGGACGACTTCTACTCCAACGGCAACGGCTCTCTCATGCGGATTGTCCCCCTTGCGTTCGTGGAATCCGCCGATGACGGCGTGATAGACGCTGTGTCATCACTTACGCACGCCCACGCCATCTCCTGCGAGGCATGCCGCATTTACATACACATCGCGCGGGACTTGCTCTCGGGGAAACCTGCCAGAGACGCGGTGAACGGCAACGTGCGGGAGGTGTCCAAGACATTCGCCCCGCTCGCTTCCATAGGAAGCAGGACGAGGGACAGCATCCGCTCGTCGGGCTTCGTCGTGGACACGCTGGAAGCCGCGCTCTGGTGCCTTCTTACGACGGACTCCTTCCGGGCTGCGGTGGAGGCCGCCGTGAACCTCGGCGAGGACACGGACACCGTGGGCGCGGTGACCGGCGGACTTGCGGGAATCCTGTATGGCTATGATGCCATCCCCGCGTCGTGGATTTCCGCGCTCAGGAAGAAGGAGATGCTGGAAGCCTGCCTGTTCTAGCTTTTCCTTTACAAATGCGATTTCCTGCCGTATACTGGGGATATGGTGTGCGTTCCGGTAAAGGTGAAGATGCCATTCCTCTGGGGCAGGGCCGTCTTCAGGAAGGATGAGTGGAGGAACATTAATCTCATCGTCGGGCCAAACGGGTCGGGCAAGACCCTGCTCGTGGAGGCCATTGCGGAGGCTTTTGCCGCGTCGGGTTATGCCGTCAAGTTTTTCCGCGCGGACGAGCGGGAGGACAGGGAAGCCCTTGACATAGTGCAGGGAAACGAGCCTGTCCGCCAGAAGATTCAGGCAGTTCTTTCCAGCATGTTCGGAAAGACAATCGTGTTCAAGCAGGGGGACGGCGGCTCCTATGTCCCGGTTGTCGTGAACCGGGCCTGGAACGTGGAGTACAACCTGGAGGAAGTGGAGTGCCACGGGCTCCGGGAGATAATCACCCTGCTGTCCGCCCTCTACGCCAACACCGGCAACAGCTGCCTTATCTTTGACGAGCCGGAGCTTCACCTGCACCCACAGTTCCAGCAGTTCTTCGCAGAGGAGCTCCGGCGCGTGTCGCAGCGGCATCCAACGCGGATGTATTTTGTCGTGACGCATTCGCCTTTCTTCATCGACCTGCGCTTTCCCGAGGATTTCCTGGGCGTGCTGGTCTGCCACACGAACAGGGAACCGACGCACATTGAGTCGCTGGGGCGGAGGGACGAAGATCTGCTCGGCCGCTTCCTGCCCCGCTTCAACAGCTACCACAAGCAGTTCTTCTTCTCGGACAACCAGATTTTTGTGGAAGGCTACACCGACCAGCAGCTGTTCGCGAGCCTGCTCCCGTATGTGCAGACTGAACGGGGTGTCGCGGGTACCGGCATAATCGATGTCGGCGGAAAGGACGAGCTGGGGGTATTCTGCAAGGTCTGCTCCCTGCTCGGCACCAACAGCCGCATCATCACCGACCTGGATTCCCTCTTCGGCGGAAAACTCCGCGACGTGTTCTGCGCTGACGCGAGGGCCGCCCAGTGGCTTGAGCGGCAGGGCGAGAAGCAGCGTCCGTTTTACGAGAGCATCTTCACGGTGCGGGAGCTTGGTGCAAAGATTACGCTGGAAAAGCTTATCTTCCGCCTGGAGAGGTATCTTGCCGTCATAGGGCGTGCGCTTTGCGACGTGCAGGGCCCGGTGGGGTATGAGGGGGAATTCGGGGGGCTGCAGGAGCCTGGCCGGGAGCCCGGACCCCTTGAAGATGAGCTGGCCCTGCTTGTGGAAAAGCTGGACTCTCTGGATCAGAAACATTCCCGGGCGGAGAACGTGGACACGTTCAAGACCGTCGTCTTGCAGGGGGTCATGGCGGAAGGTGAGCTTCAGGGGCAGCTGGCGAGGCATCTTCCTGAATCCGTAGCCGTGAGCCTGCCGCTCGTGCGGAACCTCTTCAACCTCATCCTTGCCGCGTCCGCCGCCGCCGGGGTCTATATACTCCCCCAGGGATGTATAGAGCATTACTACACTCAGTCGTCCGTCCGCTATATGCCGGTCGCGGGAAAGGACCGGCTCTTCCACATGGAGCGCAAGCACCTGCTTCTTGCCGATCCCGATACCGTAAGGCGGGAGTATGCCCCGCTCCTGAGCATACTGGAGGCGGCCTGCGCACGCTAGGGGAGTTACGCTTTCAGTACCCGGGCTTCTTGGAAAAGACCGGCTATGGCGGAATGAATTTTCTGCTCAAGGGAGGTGAGCCTCTTTTGCTCCTCCGTCCCGCATTCGATTTCAGTGGAGAAAAGGTTTGACGGGGTGCATTTGAGCACCTTTGCTATCTTTATAATTAAATCGAACGACGGCTTTGTGTTGCCGCACTCTATGTTTGGCTCTCACTTAGAGACGTGCCACGATGCAAGACTCGCTCTAAGTGAACGACTTACACCTTTCTGACCAGAGCCTCTTTCTGGAAGAAGGCTACGCCGTAGCAGAGTACCTGCGTGTAGCCGTAAAGGGCATCGGCATATTTCCGCGCGTCTATCTGCTCTAGTGCTTTGCCACAATCAGACCCCATGTCCGCCCTGCTCGCTGACTTTTTGGCCTCGATGACGAGGGCACGGCGATTGTCATCATCCAGTAGCAGGATGTCTGGTCTGCCGAGACCCTTCTCCTT
>JAFSSU010000301.1 GCA_017450845.1 Treponema sp. | reverse complement strand
CCGGGACGGGCCTGAGGCCGGACGAGTCCATCTTGAAAATCCCCAGCTCGTTGACCGAGCCGAATCGGTTCTTGAGCGCGTGCAAAAAGCGCAGGTCGTCGTTGTGGTTGCGCTCAAAGGAAATCACCGTGTCCACCATGTGCTCAAGGCTCTTGGGGCCCGCGATGTCCCCCTCCTTGGTCACGTGGGCCGTCATGAAGAGGACGGCATCCCGCTCCTTGACCCAGCTGATGAGCTCGTTGGAGCAGTACTTGAGCTGGCTCACCGTCCCCGGTACGATTCCCGCCTGCACGGAATAGACGGTCTGAATCGAATCGATGATCGTGACCGTCGGGTTCAGCGAGTCGAGCGCGTCCAGGATGTCCTCAAGGCGCAGGGTAGGTAGGATTTCTACTTTGCCCACGTCGAGCGACAGGCGGACTGCCCGCCCCTTTATCTGCGAGGCGGACTCCTCGCCCGACACATAGAGGATGCGGAATCCCGGGTTTACCTTCTGTATCGCCGCCGCGCACTGGAGCAGGAGGGTGGACTTGCCGATTCCCGGCTCGCCGCCGATCAGGATGGCGCTCCGCTTGGTCGCCCCGCCTCCGAGCACCCGGTCGAATTCCGCGTCGCCGGTAGCAATCCGTCCCTCGTCCACAATATCAATCCGGGAGAGGGGGACGGGCTTGACCTTCGCCACCGTCCCGTCGGACGAGAGGCGCGGGCCTGCCGCCATGGGGTCGTTGATGCATTCCTGCATGGAGTTCCACTCGCCGCACTGGGGGCAGCGGCCAAGCCATGCGGGCTGCGTGTAGCCGCATGACGAGCATTTGTATACGATCGAAGCTTTCTTTTTCATGGTATAGCCTTGTCTATGATTCCGCCGCCCGCGATGACGCCATCCCGATAGAAGACGACGGACTGACCGGGGGCGACCGCCCTCTGCCTGACGGAGAAAATCACGGTGCAGCTGCCGTCCTCTCTTGCGGTGACGCGGGCTTTCACGGGGGGGGAGGCGAGGCGGATTTTTACGTCCGCATCGAACGAGCAGCGCGGGTTGTAGGAGCCGGGCCAGACCATATCCGTCGCCTCAAGGGCGGAGCTGAAAAGGTCACCGTCCTTGCCCAGCACGACGGTGTTGCTCTCCTTGTTTATGGCGGCGACGTAGAGTGGTTCCTTCGCGCTTATGCCGAGCCCCCGCCGCTGGCCGACGGTGTAATGCTCTATGCCCCGGTGCTGTCCCAGGATTTTTCCGTCCAGGTCCGTAAAGTTCCCCGGCCGGGATGGCTCGTCGGAAAAAAGCGCATCAAAGTATTCGGGAGGGATGAAGTCCTGGCTTTCCGCGCGGGAGGCGGCCTTGAGCCCCCTCTCCCGGGCCATCGCAAACACCTCTTTCTTGGTCATCGTACCGAGCGGGAACCGTACTTTCTCAAGCACGGGGGAAGGAATCCTGTACAAAAAGTATGCCTGGTCCTTGCCCTTGTCGCCGGAGACGGCAATCTGGGCGGGCCGGTCCTGCCCCTCATCGTAATGGCAGGGGGAACATCCGTAGGCGGACGCGATTCCCTCCCTGCCCCGGACGACCCTCGCATAATGCCCTGTGCAGAAATAATCGTAATCTATGCCGACCTCCGACATGCCCGAGAGCAGTGCCCCGAATTTGATGAAGCGGTTGCAGCGGATACAGGGGTTCGGGGTCCTGCCCGCGCGGTACTCATCCTTGAAGTACTGGAGCACCTCGCGCCGGTATGCTTCCCGCACGTCTATTATATGGTAGGGAATGCCCTGTTCCCCGCAGAAGGCGCGGCACTCGTCAATGTCCTGCTTCTCGCCGGGCCCGTAGCAGCTGTCGTGCATGTGGGCGAGCATGGCGGCCTCGTCCACTCCCGGCAGGTCGCCGTCCGCCCACATGGACATCGTGACCCCGGTGACCTGGCATCCCCTCTCCTTGAGCAGCAATGCGGTCAGCGTGGAGTCCACCCCGCCGGACATCCCGACGGCGACACGGCTTCCGGGGGCGGGCAGGTCAAGCTCTTCGTATTCCATAGGGAAACTATACCCTAAATCTTGTTTCTGTGCTAGCCTGCAAGACACGCGAAAATCGGAGTACCGCATAATCTTGGCGCGGGCCCCTTCCTTTTTCTGTATTTATGCTGTAGAATATAAACCATGAAAGCGCGGTTCTTCAAGTTTTGGTCATTTGTCTTTCAGATAATCAGAAGCAGCCTCGTGATGATGCTTCCTGTCATTTTGATCGGGAGTTTTTCCGTCCTGCTCTGCTATTTCCCGATTCCCGCATACCAGCGTTTTCTCTCGTCATTCGCGGGCGGTGCGGTCCAGAATCTGCTTTTTATGATACATCTTTCCACGCTGGGCTTGCTCCCCGTCTACATGACGGCGGCAATCAATTTGTGCTACACGGCTTCTTCGGAAGAGGGGCAGCGGCTTTCGGGCAGGCTGGCAAGCCTGCTTTCCGCGCTCACGGGCTTTTTCATCCTTTCCGGGGTATTAACTGCGGACTTTGACGTAAATGCCCTGAGCAGCCAGGGGCTTTTCAGCGCGCTCCTTGCGGGCGTTTTCGCATCCGTCTTGTACCAGAGGTTCTGGCGGATTTTCAGCAGACGCCGGGGGATTTTCATCGAAGGGGCGGACTCGGCTTTCAACGCCTCGTTCCAGATTCTGCTTCCTTATCTCTGCGTGCTGCTGATTTTTCTCTTTGCAAACAACCTTATTACCGTGATCTTCGGTGTCCCGGGAATCCAGGATTTGTTCATCAAAGCTGTCACATCCGTCTTCTCCAAAATGAGGCGTTCTTTTGCCAGCGGATTCCTGTTCATCCTGCTCGTGTCGCTTTTGTGGTGCTTCGGCATTCACGGAAACAAGGTGCTGG
>JAFSSU010000300.1 GCA_017450845.1 Treponema sp. | reverse complement strand
GTCCAATGCCGACAGTATGTCGTTCAATTTATCGCAAAACATAGGTATAGCTTCATTATAGCATATCCTCAAAAAAAACATTGTGACTTGCTTTTTTGACAATGACATTTTTTGTCACAGTTTTGCGGCTGCAGCTTCCGCTGGATGGCTGTCCCCGGTCATCCAATACCAGGGACGGGAGAAATGTGAGGTATGAAGCTCCGCCCTATGCCCCCATGTCGCGCCTGAGGGCGGAAAGGGCAGCCTCAAGCTCCGGGGCAGGCGGTGCGGCCTGGCCTTCAGAAACGGAAGCCCCCCCGGGGGAGGCTCTGCCGCCAGCCGCCCGCGCCAGGACTTCCTCCTCCCGCCGGACCCGGCTCTCGGCAAGACCGCGGGCCTCTTCCGCGCTGAAAGGCTTCCCTGTGACGTTGCCCCGCTTGCCCGCAAGGCGGAACGCCAGGGTCTGCACGCCCATGTTCTTCGCATACATGGACAGGCCCCTGAGGATATAATTCTTGCGGAGCTGGAGCAGCTCGATCCAGCCGGGATGGTCGGCCTCCACCAGGAGGACACCGTTCTTCAGGTCAATGATGCGGGAATGGGCGGCAAGATTTGCCCCCTCGTTGGGGTTCGTGCTGCTCCTGATGCTGAGCATAATCTTGCGCCAGACGGCGAAGGCATCGACCGTCCTCTGAACGTCCTGGACGTTGAGCCCGTCAAAGGCCTCGCCCAGGACGGATGTGATGTCCTTTATCTCGTGCTCGTCGTCAAACACTCAGACGTACACCTCTTCCTTGGAAACAGCCTTGCTGCTCGGGTCGGGCTGGACGGTGCGGCAGACGCGGAAGCCCAGCGTGCTGCTCTTGCCGGCGGGCCCGCTCGCGCTGCGGAAGTAGACCGTGCACTGCTGAGGGTCGTCCAGCCAGCTGCCGCCACGCTTGACGTGCGTATCCCCTATGTTGGCACCGTGGGGATTGGTCATCGCCTTTATGGGCAGGTCGCCCATGTAGTCCCAGCACCACTCGGCGACATTGCCGCACATGTCATGCAGGCCCAGGGAATTCGGCTTCTTGAGCCCGACATCATGGGTCGTGGCATTGCTGTTCTCGCCGTACCAAGCTACCTCGCCTATGTCAATCCCGCCCGCGAACTGGTTTATGTCCGTATCCTTGCCGCCCCGTGCCGCGTACTCCCACTCGGCCTCGGTGGGCAGTCGGTATCCGTTCGCGGTGAAGTTGCAGACGACGCGCTTCCACAGGGGGCTCTTGCTGTCGAACTTGGTCAGGTCAGTCGCGTTGCCTATGCTGAAGCAGGGTGTCAGGCCGGACTTGATGCTCAGGAAGTTGCAGTAAATCAGGGCCTCGCACCAGTTGACGCATTCCACGGGCCTGTCCTTGCCGACCAGCTTGGAGGGATTGCTGCCCATGATATACTCGTACTGCCGCTGGGTTACAGGCGTCACGCCCAGCTCGAACTCAGTCAGCGTGACCTTGCGGTTAATCTCGTTGAGCCCCATCGGGAAGGTTCCCGCCGCGATCTTGATAAGGGAGGGAACGTCGCTGCTGGCGACCGCCGGGGCCTGGGCAGCCCCGCCCGAAACAGGAGTGCCGCAGTGCGGGCAGAACTTGAACTCGTCCGCGACATCGGCTCCACATTTACTGCAAACCATATCTTTTACCTCTGGTGTCTTCTTCTATAAATTAGAGACATTATAGCACAAGCTTGGCAAAAACGAAAGAATCGGATTGACTTTTTTGTAAAAAACAGGAAAATAGGAGGAAGGTAGCCCATGAAAGCGAAAGCCGGGCCGCTTCCCAGGAGTTTAGTTCGATGACCATCACAGAAGAAAAAAACGAGGCGAATGCAAACCTTATCCTCTCCATCTCAGGCCGCCTGGACACGACCACGGCCCCGGAGCTGGAAGCCAAGCTGAAGGACTGCACAAAGGGTCTCAAGGCCCTCTTCCTTGACATGAAGGACGTGGCATACATCTCCAGCGCGGGCCTGCGCGTCGTCCTTATGGCCCACAAGATGATGGTCGCGACGGGCGGCTCCATGGCAATCCAGAACCCCTCAGACTTCTGCCGCCAGGTCTTCGAGGCCACCGGCATGGACTCCGTCCTGAACATCATCTAGGGAAGTTCCCCTCCCCTATCCCCGCGTCCAGTCCGCGCGGGACTGCGCGTTGTGGTTCGTGCGGCGGGTAAAGAGCAGCTCGATCAGGCTTTTCTCGTAGGGGATGAAGAGACTGTCATCTATCATCCTGAGTATCTCGTCCTTTTCTGCCCAGCGGACCGCCTGCACTTCCTCCGGCTGCAAGGCCAGAGTGCCAAGGTCTATGTCCTTGGACAGGACATAGTAATCGTCGAATCCGTGATCCCAAGAAAGGGTCAGGACCGGGCGGGTCCCCGCAAGGTCAATCTCCAGCCCAAGCTCCTCCCGCACCTCGCGCTCGGCGGCGGTCCGGCTAGTGTCGCCCGTTATGGCGCAGCCACCGACGCTGACATCCCAGAGGTTTGACCAGGTAGCCTTGAAGGGCTGCCTCTGCTGGATCAGCATCCGCCCGTCCGTACCGAATATGCAGACGTGGATGACCAGGCGGTAGAATCCGTCAGGCGTGCGCTCGCCCCGCTCCATCGTCCTGCCCGTAAGCCGCCTGTCCGCCGTATACAAATCGAACCTTTCCATAAACATCTCCTATGCAAGGACCTTGCTCATCGTCAGGACGTTCTGTCCGTCCGTATGCTCATAAGTCACGCTGTCCATGAACTTCTTGGTCAGCAGTATGCCGAGACCTCCAATGTCGCGCTCCTCGGCGGGCAGGGTTATGTCCGGATCCTCCCTCGCGAGCGGGTTGAACGGCCTTCCCCTGTCACGGAAGCATATCGTAAGCCGGGGGGCGGCCCCGCCCTGCCCCGGCTCCAGGAGGCAGCTGATCTCGGCAGTGCCCCGCCCGGGCGCGTAGGCGTAGTGGGCTATGTTGATGTAAATCTCCTCAACCGCGAGGTCCAGCTTGTTCAGGATTCCGGCGGGGCAGTCAAGCGGCAGCATGGAATGCACGAAGTCGTTGACAGGCCCCATGTTCTCGTCGGTCGCGTCGAAGACCTTGGTCACGGCCCTGCTGCCCTCAGGCAAAGCGGCAGGACTTGTGGCGGACTGCGCGGTGACGGTGGCCTGACCCGCCCCGCCCTGGACGGGGGCGACGGCCTTGAGCGACAGCTCCAGCATCGTGATGTCGTCGAACTGCGGCGCGTCCCCGACGAACTTGTTCACGTCGTCCCTGACGGCCTCAAGCAGCTCCTTGGCCGACAGGTCCCGCTTGTCCGCCATGCAGAGGATTAGCCTGTCCTCGCCGTACAGCTCGTTTCTGCTGTTGGTCGCCTCGGTCACGCCGTCCGTGTAGACGAATATCCTGTCCCCCGGCAACAGGCGCGTGCAGTGGTCGGCATAGCGCATCCCCGGCATCCCCGCCAGCATCAGGTTGGGCTTTACCGTCAGGTACTCCACCTTGCCCCCGTGGAAGATGACCGGGGCGGTGTGCCCCGCGTTTGCGAAGACCAGCTCGCCAGTGCTTATCGTCAGGATTCCCATCCAGCAGGTGACGAAGAGGCCCGCGTCGTTGCCCTCGCACAGCTGGTCGTTCACCCGCTCGAAGATGCGGGCGGGGTTCTTCTCCTGCAAACCGACGTTCTTGAGCAGGGTCTTGGCGACGACCATGAAGAGGGCCGCCGGAACGCCCTTGCCGCTCACGTCCCCGACGACGACCGCGAAATGATCGTCGTCCGTCATGAAGAAGTCGTAGAAGTCGCCGCCGACCTCCTTGGCGGGAACCATCGAGGCGAACAGCTCTATCTCCGGGTGGTCGGCGTATGGCGGGAAGATGCGGGGCAGCATGTTCGCCTGAATCTGCGTCGCCACGTCCAGCTCCGCGCTCAGCCTCTCCTTCTCCGCCGTCGTATGGGTCAGGTCCGCGATGTAGCGGTTCATGTCCACGCTCATCTGCTCCACCGCGCGGGCAAGGATGGCAATCTCGCTCCTGCCCCTGACCTTCTTGAGCCTGCCCGAAAGCTCCCCTCCGTGGCGGGCGAAGCTCTCCGTCTCCCTGGTGAGCAGGTAGAGGGGCTTGGTCAGCATCTTGTGCAGCAGGATGATGTATACCGTGATGAAAAGAACAGTCAGTATGGCGGAAAAAATCGAGGTCGACCTGAGGTAGCGGGCCTTGAGGGCGTCAACCTCGCTCATCGGCTTTACGATGCTGAGTATACCGACAACCTTGCCGGAGGAATCCTTGACGGGCACGGAGGTCGTCACGTGGCCCCCGGTCTTGTTGTAGACAAAGCGGCAGTCGTCCTTCCCGTCCAGCATCACGTCCTTCAGGCGGTTTATGTATTCCTCGCCATAGTTCTTGAGCGAGCTTATCTGCCCCAGGGGATATGCCTTGCCGTTCACCACTTCCGGATGCACGGTGTCGTATATGTACATGCGGGACCCGAAGTCCTTGTCCGGCACGATGACGTAGATGTAGGCGAGGGCGGCGGTGCGGGTCAGGACGTTCAGCTCCCTGTCCGTCTCTTCCCAAGCCTCGTCGGGAATACCGCTCGCGGCGTATCCCTCCACGGCATCCCCGTCGATGTATGACAGGGCGGTATAGGCGAACTGCCTGGTTATGTTGCTGTACTCGTCCTCGAAGATGGACTTGAATGCCCGGTAGCCTATGAGGCCGTTGACGATGTAGAGCACCGAGCAGAACAGGACGATGTAGAGCGGAAGCCTGATGATGAGGCTGGACGGGTTGAGCGTCTTGGTGGCCCTGGATGTGCCGGACGCATTTTCGGAAGCTTTCATTCTTCCATTATATGCCATAACATGAAAAAAGACAAATGGACGCGGCAGACGGCGGGACTATGGAATTTCTGCCCGTCCTGTGCTATCATGGCTGATTATGGAAGGACTCAAACAGTTTCCCATCGGGATGCAGGATTTCGCGCAGATACGCAGGAACGGCTACTACTACGTGGACAAGTCGGACATTGTCTACAAGATGACGCACACGAACCGTTTCTACTTCCTGAGCCGTCCGCGCAGGTTCGGCAAGTCCCTGCTCGTCTCCACGCTCAAATGCTACTTTGAAGGTCGGAAGGAGCTTTTCGAGGGCCTTGCGATGAAACAGCTGGAGACGGAGTGGAGGCAGTACCCGGTGTTCCATGTGAGCTTTTCCATAAACAAGTACAACGACATGAACAGCCTCCGGGTGGTGCTGAACAACATCCTTTCCGAATGGGAAAAGCTGTACGGCGTAAGCAACAGGAGCGGGAACGAGTGGGGCCCGCGTTTCTCGGATGTACTCAAGGCCGCACATGAGCAGACCGGGGCGGAGCCGGTCGTCCTCGTGGACGAGTACGACGCGCCCCTGCTGGACACGATGGACGACCCGGATTTGCAGCTCAAGCTCAAGCAGGAGATGCGGAAGTTCTTCAGCCCCCTCAAGGACTTGGGCGGCATCCTCAGATTCGTGTTTCTTACGGGCATCACGAAGTTCAGTCAGCTTTCGATATTCAGCGAGCTGAACAACCTGGATGTCATCACGATGGACGACGGCTATGCCGCCCTCTGCGGAATCACGAAAGAGGAGCTGCTGTCCCAGATGCAGCCGGAGATACAGGCCCTCGCGGACAAGCAGGGGCTGAGCTAC
>JAFSSU010000299.1 GCA_017450845.1 Treponema sp. | reverse complement strand
TCGCCGGGACAGCCCTACGGCAGTACGATGGGCCAGCCCTTCCAGAACATGGGACAACCCCAGCAGTTCGGTCAGCCCCAGCAGAACATGGGCGGCTACAGCGTGGTGCAGTGCCCTTACTGCGGCACCCAGATTGCACAGGGGACCCGCTTCTGTACGGGTTGCGGTGCCCAGCTGATGTAAACACGGCGGGGCGATATGGGGGCTGAGGTACCCGCTGCATCGTCTCCCCCTGCGGCCAGCCGGGGCTGCTCGGGACTGTCAGCGGTACCAATCGAGGACTACACAAATCCCTGCCTCCGTGCTAAAATGGAGGCATGGTAAACAGGCGAAAGATGCCCATCGGCATACAGGACTTTGAGACGCTCCGCACGGATGGCTATGTTTATGTTGACAAGACAAGCCTTATCTACGACCTCGTACAGAACGGAAAGCCCTACTTCCTCAGTCGCCCGCGCAGGTTCGGCAAAAGCCTGCTCGTGACGACACTGGAAGCCTACTTCAAGGGCAAGAAAGAGCTCTTCGAGGGCCTCAAGATAGCGGAGTATGAGACCGAGTGGGCGGAATACCCGGTGCTCAAGTTCAGCCTGGCGGGAGGCGAGTTCACCAAGCCGGATGGTTTGGCCGACGCGCTGAACAAAACCCTCAAGGGCTTTGAGGATGCATACGGACTGCCACAGGGCGATGCCGGGGATTTGCCCGGCAGGTTCAAGGATGCGCTCGAGAACGCCAAAAAGAAGACGGGGCGCAGGGTTGTTGTCCTCGTGGACGAGTACGACAATCCCCTGCTCAAGACCTTCGGCGAGGCCCCGGAGCAGGAGAAGGAGAACCGCGACCTGTTCAAGGGCTTCTTCGCAGTGCTCAAGGACTGCGACGGGGACACGAAGTTCGTCCTGTTCACCGGGGTGACCAAATTCAGCAAGGTGAGCATCTTTAGCGACCTGAACCAGCTGCAGGACATCTCTATGGACGAGGACTTCGCCGACATCTGCGGCATCACGCAGGAGGAGCTGGAACAGTATTTCGTCCCGGAAATAGACGCTCTTGCGCAGAGACGGGGTCTGACGCGGGAGGACTGCCTTGCCCGGCTCAAGCAGCTCTATGACGGTTACCATTTCTCCAAGGATTCCCCGGACATCTACAACCCCTTCAGCCTTATTAACGCATTCAGCAAGAGGGACTTCGGCAAGTACTGGTTTGGTACCGGAACTCCGACCTTCCTTGTCAGGCGGATCAAGGAGATGAACTTCAACCCGCGTTCGTTCAGCGACGGCAGCCTGTACTCGTCCGAGGATGAGATTTCCGATTACAGGCCTGACAACCCGGACATCGTGCCCCTCCTGTACCAGTCCGGTTACCTGACCATAAAGGGCTATGACAGCAAGTTCGACAGCCTTACGCTGGGCTACCCCAACGACGAGGTGAAGTACGGCTTCACCACAAGCCTGGCCCCCGTGTATCTGAACAGCCCAAAACCTTTGGACGTGCGAAGCTTCGGGATGGACATTGATTCCGGCAACACGGACGGGCTCCGTGACCGCTTTACCGCCCTCTTCGCCCGCCTGCCGTACGCGACCGGCACGGTGGACGACACGATGCTGGAGCGGGATTTCCAGAACGTCATTTTCCTGACTTTCCTCCTGCTCGGGCAGTTCGTGCAGGTGGAACAGCATACGGCGAAAGGACGCGCCGACTGCATCGTGGAGACGGACAAGTACGTGTACGTATTCGAGTTCAAGCGTGACGGGGGCGCGGACGAAGCGCTCGCCCAGATAGAGGCACAGGGCTACGCCGCCCCCTACGTGGCGGACAGCCGCACTCTCGTTAAAATCGGAGCGGTGTTCTCCAGCGAGCAGAAGAACATCAGCGAGTGGGAGGTCGTCGGGAAGTAACCCGACCATCCTTTCGCCCCTCCCCATAATGACCCGGTCACGGTGCGTGGCCGGGCTTTTTTATTGTGACAAAAAATGTCATTGTCAAAAAAGCAAGTCACAATGTTTTTTCTCAGAAAGTGGTATACAATATTCCGATACGCACCTTCCGCCGGGGCTCCGCCTCCGCGAGGGCGGGTTGTCAGCATTACGACATTCGGAGCTTACGATATGGCAAAGAAACGAGGTTGTTTTTTCTACGTGAAAGCGCTCATTGTGGTCGTCCTTCTGATTGTGGCGGGCGGGGTCTGCCTGTCCGGCGACAGCGAGAAGGGGATGCGCCTCTTGGGGCTGGCGGCAGGGGGAGCTTTCCTGCTGTGGCTTTCCGGCAGCATAGCCGCCGGGGCGAAGGACGAGAAGCGCAAGTTCATGCAGTGCACGGCGGAATGGACGGGCGTGGTTGTGGACGTGAAGCAAGAGGAGCATACCAGCACCGACGATGACGGCGACACGGACCGCTGGTATACCTACAGCCCGATTATCCAGTACAACGTGAACGGCTATATGTACCAGGGCAAGGCGAACATCAGCGAGAGCAAGAACGTGTTCCAGATTGGCGCGGTCTACCAGATTCTCGTGAACCCCGCCAACTACAACGAGTTCGTCGTGAAGGGGACGCGGTGGACCGCAGGAGCCTCGGCGGGCTACGGATTCCTCCGCATCCTCTTCCTCCTGCTCGGTCTGGGCTGCCTGGCCTACTACTTTGTGACGCTGACCGGAGCCTCGCTGTGACAACGAGCGGCAGCCACTATACGGAGGGTTTTATGATGAACTTGAGACGCAGGATTTTTGCGGCGGCCACGCTGCTCGCACTGCTGGCGGGGGTGGTCTGGGGAACGGACCGGGTGGACAGCAAGATTCGCTTCAACGACTTCTACGGTGAGGTGAAAATACGCCCCAACAGCGAGGAGGACGATGCCTACGAGTTCGCGGAGCTGGACACGGTAATCTACGAGAACGACCGCATAAAGACCGAAGAGGACTCCGGGGCTGTCTTGAGCCTGCGGGATATGAGCACTTTCGTCATCAAGCCAGAGACCATT
>JAFSSU010000298.1 GCA_017450845.1 Treponema sp. | reverse complement strand
CTCGGCGAGATTGCGGGGGCTGTCATCCAGATAAAGGAGGGCATGACCTGCACCGAGGAGGAGATAAACGAGTTCTGCCAGGACCTGCCGCGCTACAAGCGGCCGCGCAAAATCATCTTCGCCCCGGTCCCGCGCAACCCCACCGGCACGATCGAGAAGCCCAAGCTCCGCAAGATGTACGGCGAGGAGCACCTCGTCGCCTTCGAGAACAAGGAGTAGGCATCCAAACTTTCCCCGGCCGTTACGGCGGGGGAAAGTCTGGCGGCTGGTCCCTGCCTTTATGGGGCAAGCAGACAAAGACTGTGGCCAGTATATAGCCGGCGACGGAAGGCAGTGCGACCTCCACGCCGAAGTTCCCGCCTGTCAGCAGTTTGCTCGCCGATTCGACGGGGATGATGATATAGGAGTCGTTGGCCGAGCCGTTGACCACGTCGCCAATCCCGAAGACCTTTCCGATTATCAGGAAATTCCAGAGCGTGTGGGCCAGCGCGCCGGGCCATATTGAACCGGATTTGAGGGCCATCAGCGTGAACAGCACCGCGACTGAGGAGCCCGCCAGGACAAGCAGCGTCAGGTCCGTCAGGTCAAATGCCTGCATGTTCATGATGTGCACGCATGCGAACAAAATCGCCGGGACGATGACGGCGGTCTTTTCTCCCAGGCTTTTCTTCATGTAGCGGAAAATCATCCCCCGGAAGACCAGCTCCTCCGTCACCCCGGCAGGGAGCCCCACGCAAAAAAATCCGTAAAGCAAAGAGCCAGAGAGCCCGCCCTCTTTCGCCACAAAGGCTTTCCCCGGCAGCACGAAGGTGTAGAATGCAAGCACCAGGAGCGGCAGCAAGAGCGAGACGGCGATCCATGAGAATTCAAACTTTCTGAGTTTTAGGCCCAGGCTCTCCGCGTCAATTTTCAGGATTTTCTCCGAGACGGCCCATGCCAGCAGCAGCGTCACGAGGATTCGTATGGCGCATGGGACGACGAGCCCCAGCGTCTTGTCCGCGATGAGCGGGCTCAGGATGTATTGCGAAAAGCTTCCTGCCAGGAAGACGGCGACGGACAAGGCGATCACCGCCATGTTCCTGAGAATGTCCTTGACTAAATCCATGTGTCTCATGATGGTTACGTTTGCCCCGCCGTGTCAAGGGCAGGAATCAAAGGTTCCCGGCTGCTATTCGCTGCCTTCAGAAAGAACGATGCGGAAGCCTATGAAGTCCACTCCGTGGGAAGCATAGTAGTAGGTTCTGTTTGAGAACCTGCTGGCAAGGCTGCTGTGGATGCTGCCGAAATACCAGCTTCCACCCCGGAAATAGCGGTTGGTGAGGTTGTTCGCCCACGGATCCCAGACCCACTCCCAGACATTGCCGCTCATATCATACAGGCCGTAGCCGTTCGCCTTCTTCCGCGCCACCGGGTGCGTCGTGTGGTCGCTGTTGCCGGCATACCAGCCCACCTCGTCGATGCTGTCGCTTCCAGAAAACCGGTATTCCTCTCCGCCCCATGCGGCATATTCCCATTCAGCGTCAGTCGGGAGACGGAATCCTGCCGCATCCAGATTCTGCGTGATTGTACCGTTAATCGTGGCTCCGCTGTGCGGGGTGTAGTTCCACTTCGCCACGTCAGTTTCTCCGTTCACGGCATAGACCGGGGGATATCCGGCGAGCAGGCTGAGCCTGTTGCAGAAATAGACGGCATCATACCAGCTTGCCTGCTCCACGGGAAGGTCCGCTCCCCTGAAGCGGCTCGGGTTTGCCCCCATCACCGCCTCATACTGGGCCTGGGTCACCTCCGTCGCGCCCATCATGCAGCTGGAACCGGGGAAAGGCCTGAACGTGAAGGCCTGCCCGCAAACCTCTACGTTTACGGTTATCCTGTTTCTCTGGGCATGGACCTGCGCCGCAAGCAGCAGCACGGAAAACAAAACGAACAATTTCCTCATGATGTTCTTTCTCATGTTATACCTCCATAGCTCTCGTGTCCAAGACATCCGCCACGGCTGCGACCAGATTGTCCACCATAGCATAGCATTTTTTTCCAATTTATTGAAACAGGTCTTCCTGCTTTCCCTTGCCTCGCATCGCCCGGAGCGGACTCTCTCACTTCCCGTACACCTGATAGACGGAGGCTACGCTCTCAAAGTGGACCCCGTAGGCATCATAGCCGATATCCCGATCGTCCCGTGACTGTAGAAAAACAGGGGCTTTTGTGCTATGATGCTTTCCATGGAAGGACGCTTTCTGCCGATTGGCATACAGGACTTTGAGGACCTCCGCAAGCGCGGCTGCATATACGTGGACAAGACGGCCTTCATATATAAGCTTGCCCGCGAGGGAAAGCCCTATTTCCTGAGCCGTCCCCGGCGCTTCGGGAAGAGCCTGCTGCTTTCCACGATGGAAT
>JAFSSU010000297.1 GCA_017450845.1 Treponema sp. | reverse complement strand
GAGATGGTCTGGGTGCTCTCCGAGACGATCACGACTGCGATTTACAACGGCAGGGGAGGGGCGGAGGTTGTCTCCGGCATGGCCTCAAGCTTTGCCATCGCGAACCTCTTCTTTGTCGCGTTCGGAGGCATCTACTCCGCGACCGGGGTCATCATAGGAAAGACGCTCGGCGAGGGCAACCTGGATCGCGCCCGGCGGGAAAAGACCTGGCTCCTGTCGGGATCCGCTGTCTTCGGTGTCTTCATGGCGGCGTTCGGCTTCGCGACGACTCTCCTCATACCCGTCGTGTTCGTGCACCTGAGCGGAAGCGCGATAGGCATCTGCCGCCGCATGGTCATGCTGATGGCCCTCTTCATGCCCGTCTGGGTCTACATGAACGCGCAGCAGGCGGTCGCCCGGGCTGGCGGCGACACGGCGATGGGGGCCTACACCGACTCCACGCTGACGATTTTCGTGATGCTCCCCATGCTCTTCGCGCTGGGGATGCTCACGGACATTGGCCCCGTCATGATGTACCTGGGCGTGAAGCTCCTTGACCTTGTCAAGGTCGTGGTTTTCCACATCTGGCTCAAGAAGGAGAGGTGGCTAAGGAACCTGACCAAGTGAGGCAGACGGAAAGGCTGTCAGAAAGAATTTGACAAAAGCAGAAAACTTGCGTTAAATTTTAAGGCATGCCCTTGTTCAGATTCCTGCTGGCAGTCCAGTGCTTCAGCATAGTCCTCCTTCTGCTGGAATGTGCGTATATCACTAAAAAATGGTCCAAGCCCCTGCACGGCTGGCTTTTCTTCTACTGCGTCTCCGTCCTCATAAACAACGCGGGCTACCTGGGCTTTCTGATGGCCCGGACGGAGGGGGAGTCTGTTCTCTGCTGGCAGTTCTCCTACCTGGGCAAGTCCTGGACGGGATTCTCGCTGCTCATGTTCATCCTTATGCTTTGCAGGGGCACGACTTACAGCAGGATTTCCACGATATTCACCATTCCAAGCATCGTCACCTACTTCTCGGTCCTGACGATGCGGCACAACAGGCTGTACTACAAGTCGTTCACGTTCACGGAGGAAGGGCTTTTCCCTCACCTGGTCTTCCAGCACGGCCCCTGGCACTACGTTTATGACTTCACGCTCGTCCTGTTCATGCTGGTCGGCTTTACCGTGCTGTTCCAAAGCCTGTGCAAACCCCATGACAGGCATAAAAGACCCCAGATTCTCCTAATCACCCTCGCGACCGTTACGGACAGCATTTTCTGCCTGATGCAGATATTCAAGCTTGTCACGATTTACGACATGAACGTAGTGGGCTTCACCATATCGTCGGTGCTGCTTTTCATAGCGATGTTCTTCTACGACATACTCGACTCAAGGGAGCTGGCGCGCGAATTCGTCCTGGAGAACATTTCGGAGGGAATCGTCGTGACAAGCGAGAAAGGAAGCCTCGTCACCAGCAACGGAAAGGGAAGGAAGCTCCTTGAGTCACTTTCCCGGGATCCGGAGGCCGCGATGGAAAAGATGCGGTCCCTGCTCTCGGAAGGCAAGCCCCTCCGCGACGGGGAGGAGGTTTTTTCCATAAAGGAGGAGCAGCTCAGGAACAAGAAAGGGGTGGCAGGAAGGGTCTACCTGCTGACGGACGAGACGGAGCATTACCGTTACATAGACGAGCTCAAGGAGCAGAAGCTGATTGCGGACAAGGCCAACCATGCGAAGGGCGATTTCCTGTCCAACATGAGCCACGAGATACGCACGCCGATCAACGCCGTGCTCGGGCTTGACGAGATGATCCTGCGCGAGGCGGACGACGAGGCGATTTTAGGCTACGCGCACGACATCCAGAGCTCGGGCAGGTCCCTCCTTTCCCTGATAAACGACATCCTCGACTTCTCCAAGATCGAGGCGGGCAAGATGGAGATTGTCAGCGCGGAGTACGAGCTTGCCGTCATGATCGGCGACCTGGTGAACATGACGGCATCACGCGCGGAGGCCAAGAACCTGCTCTTCTCGGTGCAGGTGGCCCCGGACACGCCCCACCTGCTCTTCGGCGATGACACCAGGATAAAGCAGTGCGTGCTGAACCTGCTGACCAACGCGGTCAAATACACGCCGTCCGGCAGCGTCTGGCTCTCGGTCAGCGGCGAGAGGAAGGACGAGAACCACGTCCTTCTCACTGTCAGCGTCCGCGACACGGGGATCGGCATAAAGGAAGAGGACCTCAAGAAGCTCTTCAGCCCCTTCGAGCGGATTGAGGAGAAGCGGAACCGCTCCATAGAGGGGACGGGCCTCGGGATGAGCATCGTCAAGAACCTCCTCGCCGCGATGGGGACGCACCTGGACGTGAGGAGCGAGTACGGCAAGGGCAGCGAGTTCAGCTTCGCCGTGGAGCAGGAAGTCCGCTCCTGGGAAGGGATAGGCGACTGGGAGAAGTCAAAGTCGCTCGTGACATCCTCCTCCGGCTACCGGGAGCCCTTCCAGGCACCGGAGGCACGGATTCTCGTCGTGGACGACACGCCCATGAACATCACGGTGTTCAAGGGCCTGCTCAAGCAGACCCGCATACAGGTGGACACCGCATCGGACGGGGAGGCCGGGCTTGCCGCCAGCCGCAGCCGGCCCTACAACGTCATCTTCATTGACCACCTCATGCCCAGGATGGACGGGCTCCAGATGCTCGCCGCCATCCGCACGGACGATACGAACGTGAACAAGGACACTCCCTGCATCGCCCTGACCGCGAACGCGATAGGCGGGGCCAAGGATATGTACATTGCGGCGGGCTTCTCGGACTACCTTTCCAAGCCGATTAACAGCAAGCTCCTTGAGGCCCTGCTCGCGAATTTCATACCCAAGGACCTCCAGCTGCACAAAGGGGATGCGGGCTTCGTGGAGCGGGAAATCCGCAGTAAGGCGACCGGGACTGGAAGTCCGGCTGCCCCGGACCCTGCCGGCGGCATCCTTCAGGCCCTGTTCAGCCTGAACGGGGAGCATGCCGCGCGGAACTGCGGGGGAGACGAGATCTTCCTTTCTGCCGTGCGGAGTTTCTATGATGCCATAGAGGAGAAGGCTGCCCTCATCAGGACGCTCCTGGAGGCGGGCGACTGGAAGAACTACACGGTGCAGGTCCATGCGCTCAAGAGCAGCGCCCGCCTTGTCGGGGCAGGCGCGCTGTCGGAGATGGCCCGCTACCTGGAGGAATGCGGCAACAAGATGCAGCAGGGGGATGAGTCCGCCCGTGGCGACATAGAGGCCCTCACGCCCGGCCTGCTTGCCGACTACAGGAGCTACCATGAGCGTCTCGCCCCCTTCGTAACGGCCTGAACAGGGCCGGAGGGTGCAATCCTTTCCGGCCGATGTCCCGGGGCGGGAATTTTCCCCATTGTTTTTCGCCCTGCCTGTGCTATAGTGGAATCCGTGGGGGCCTTCCGGGGCTTCCCGGAGGTTTTACATGAAAAAACAGGCTTTCAACCCCTACCTTCCGCCCTGGGAGTATGTCCCGGACGGGGAGCCGCACGTCTTTGACGGCCGCGTGTATGTCTACGGCTCGCACGACCTGTCTGGCGGCTCCGTGTTCTGCCTGGGGGACTACGTCTGCTGGTCCGCACCGGCGGATGACCTGAGCGACTGGCGTTATGAGGGTGTCATCTACGGCAGGATGGACGACCCTGCCAACAAGGACGGCCGGATGGTGCTTTACGCCCCTGACGTGACCCAGGGGCCCGACGGCCGCTACTACCTTTACTATGTCTATGACAAGGTGGGCTTTGTTTCCGTCGCCGTGTGCGACAAGCCCGCCGGACGCTACGAATTCTACGGATACGTGCATTACAAGGACGGGACCCGCCTGGGCGACCGCAAGGGCGACATGCCCCAGTTCGATCCGGGAGTCCTGACCGAGGGCAAGAAGACCTACATGTACACGGCCTTCTGCGGCCACAAGATGCAGGACCGGATAGGGGCCATGGCGACCGTGCTGGGAGAGGACATGCTGACCGTCGAGGAAGAGCCCGTCATCATCGTGCCGGGCGACTGCTACGCGCTCCCCGAGGATGCGGCCCGCAAGGCCGTGGCCGGTGAGGTCGCCGTGACCGGATGCCCCTACAAGCTCGCTTCGGTCGGGAACTGGGCGGGATTCAAGGACCACGAGTTCTTTGAGGCCTCTTCCATACGGAAGGTCGGCGGCACATACTACTTCGTCTTCTCATCCTCGCCGATGCACGAGCTGTGCTACGCGACGAGCAAAAGCCCGACCGGGGGATTCGCCTATGGCGGGGTCATCGTCAGCAACAGCGACATAGGCATCTCCAGCTACAAGAAGGCGGACATGCCCGCCGCCTACGGGGCGAACAACCACGGCGGCATGGTTCAGGTGAACGGCAGCTGGTACATCTTCTACCACCACCACACGAACGGGACCTGGTATTCCCGCCAGGGCTGCGCCGAGAAGATAGAGATACTGCCGGACGGCCGCATCCCACAGGTGGAGATAACGTCCTGCGGGCTCAACGGCGGGCCGCTGGAGGGGAGGGGGGAGTACCCCGCCTACATCGCCTGCAATGTCTTCACCGACAAGCCCTCGGTCTACGTGGGCGAGGGCCTGCCCAGGGTGACCCAGGACGGCAGGGACAATGCCGACGGCAGCCCCGCAGAGGAGAAGGACACGAGCTACATCGCCGGAATCAGCAGGAACACGACGATAGGCTTCAAGTACTTTGACTTCAAGGGGGTGACAAAGGTCGCAGTCTCCACGAGGGCCTACATACAGGGGGACTTCGAGGTCCGCACTGCCTGGGACGGCCCCGTGCTGGGCAGGATTACGGTGGACTCGTCCAATTTCTTTGAGGAGCACGCCGGGGACGTGAAGATTCCCGACGGGGTCGCGGCCCTCTACCTGACCTTCACGGGCACGGGCACGGGGCAACTCAAATCCGTCCGCTTTGAGTAGGTAATTTGTACTAGGTAATTTTTACTAAACGAAAAGACTGGACAAATGGTTTTTTCGTAGTATAATTGTTTGTAGTAACAGCTTATTATATATGTTCGGAGGAAACATGAAAAAGGTTATAATCGGAGCCATGGCGGCAGCGCTCGCCTTGGGCTTGGTAGCATGCAACAAGGGCGGCAGCTCCGCGAATGCGGGCGGCTCTTCCGGCGGTGACTCTGGCAGCCAGTCAATGAACATCTCCATCTTCACGATTCAGCAGAGGCAGCAGCCCCCCGCCGACAACAAGATGTACAAGTGGATAAAGGACAAATTCGGCGTGACCTTCTCGTTCGACATCCTCGTCGGCGACAAGGATCAGAAAATCGGACTTCTTATCTCCGATCCCGACAACCTCCCCGACCTGGTCGAGGTTGACTCCCCCAAGTTCCAGGAGGCAGGCTGCCTCATCGACCTCAAGGAGCTCGTCGAGCAGTACGGCCCCAACCTGATGAAGCACTATGCCCCCGCATGGAAGCAGATGCTCGCCATTGACGGCGGCCACATCTACAGCTTGCCCAACTACGGAGTCTTCGACGGGCCCGATCAGGGAACATACTACAACCAGAACGGCTTCTGGATTCAGAAGGCCGTCCTCAAGGAGTACGGATATCCTGAGGTCAAGACCGTTGACCAGCTGTTCGACATGCTCGAGGACTATGCGAAGAAGTACCCGACGATCGAGGGAATGAAGACGATCCCCTTCTCCATCATCACGGCTGACTGGGAGGCCTTCAACCTGTGGAACCCGCCGAACTTCCTGGCCGGATACCCGAACGACGGAAACGGCCATGTCGTGCAGGAAGGCGGAAAGTATGTCTACAAGGACAACTTCACCGACGAGAACGCCAAGAGGTGGTTCAAGCTCGCCAACGGCTACTTCCAGCGCGGTCTGATTGACCCCGAGTCCTTCACCGACAACCGCGACCAGTACTATGCGAAGGTCGCCCAGGGCCGCGTCCTCTGTATGTTCATCCAGGGATGGCAGTTCATGAACGAGGCCGAGAACACGCTCAAGACCGCCGGCCTTTACGAGCGCACCTATGCCCCGCTCCCCGTCGTCTTTGACGAGAGCATAAAGCCCCACTACCGTGACATCTCCATCCCCAACCTGCAGCGCGGATACGGAATCACGACCAAGTGCGGCAAGGACAAGGCCATCCGGATCATCAAGTTCATGGACGAGATGGTCAAGGAAGAGAACCAGAAAATCCTCCAGTGGGGATTCGAGGGTGAGGACTGGCAGAAGGATGACCAGGGTCGCCCCTCACGTACCCCCGAGCAGAGGGCCCAGCAGGAGGACAACAACTGGATCCTGCACAACAAGGCTACCCTCTGGTGGGAAGAGGCTCCCAAGATGGAGGGATCCTACTCTGACGGATATGCTTGTGCCATGATGAACATCCCGTGGGAGTTCCAGGCCAACGCAAAGCCCGAGGACATCGAGCTGTGGAATGCCTACGGAGTCGCTTCCTATGCGGCCCTCGTCGACAAGAACCCGCCCGCAAACGCCGGCTGGTACCCCATGTGGCAGCTCGCTCCTGTCGACGGATCCGAGGCGGCCCTCGCCCTGGCCAAGACCGAGACTGTCCGCAGGAAGTACATGCCTGACATGATCAAGGGCAAGCCCGCGGACTTCGAGAAGACCTGGAACACGTACATCAAGGAGATGGAGAAGGCCAATCTCGCCGAGTACGTCAAGTTCATGCAGGTAGGCCTTGACGAGCGCGTCAGGGAATTCGGCGGTCTGCCCGAGTAATCTGCCGGCCTGGAAGTCTAGAATGTAAAAAGCAAGGGCTGTCCGTTCTTTTTGGGCAGCCCTTTTTTCTAAACCAAGGAGTATTTATTCAGTTATGTCACAAGCGACCACTTTGAACAAGAGGAAGACATTCTGGCAGCTGCTGTTCAGCCAGCGTCAGCTCGTGCTGATGTCGCTTCCTTTCGTTCTGTACATCATACTGTTCAAATTCGTCCCCCTCTGGGGCTGGACCATGGCTTTCCAGAATTTCAAGCCTGCGAAAGGTTTCTTTGACCAGCAGTGGGTTGGATTCGCCAAGTTCGCCTTCCTGTTCAAGGACAAGGAATTCCTTTTGTCCCTGCGCAACACGATTGGCATGAGCCTCATAAGCACCGCGCTGGGATACATCACGGCAATCACGATTGCGGTCTTCCTGAACGAGGTTCAGTTCATCGGAATAAAGAGGTTCACGCAGACCGTCTCCTACCTGCCCCACTTCCTGTCATGGATAATCGTCACGGGCCTGGTTGCCAACGTCCTTTCGGTCGAGGACGGCATTCTGAACAACATCCTGCTTTTCTTCGGCCTGATTGACAAGCCCGTCCAATGGCTCGCAACCCCGAAGTATTTCTGGCCCATCATAGGCTGGACATACGTCTGGAAGGAAGTCGGCTGGAACACGATCGTATACTTGGGCGCGATGACCGCGATAGACCCCAACCTCTATGAGGCCGCCGAGATTGACGGCTGCGGCAGGATCCGCAAGATATGGCACGTCACGCTGCCAGGAATAAAACCGACGATCATCATCATGATGATAATGAGCGCGGGCCACATCCTGGACGCGAACTTCGAGATGCCTTACTTCCTTAAGAACGGAATGATTGAGGACGTGGCCTCCACGATCGACATATATGTGCTTAAATACGGTTTCAAGCAGTTTGACTTCGCGCTGGCTACCGCTGCTGGTATCTTCAAGAACGTCGTCAATATCCTCCTGCTGATTGTCGCGAATTTCATAGCCAAGAGCGCCGGTGAAGAGAGGTTGATATAATGAGCAATTCAATGGGCAGAAAAAAATACAGGAGCGTGGGTGATACCCTGTTCAACTTCATCATCTTCCTCGTTCTTGCATTCCTTATAATCGTGACGGTGTACCCCTTCTGGAATACCATCGCAATCTCGTTCAACGACGGGCTTGACTCCGTGAAGGGAGGCATACACCTCTTCCCCAGGAAGTTCACCTGGCAGAACTACAAGGCCCTGTTCATCGATGACAGGCTTCTCAAGGCTTTCATCATCTCGGTGACGAGGACCATATTGCAGACCGGCGTGAGCGTGTTCTGCACCTGTATGCTCGCCTACGCCCTGAGCCGCAAGGAGTTCGTCTTAAGGAAAGCATCCACAATCGTGCTCGTCATCTCGATGTACGTCAGCGCGGGCCTCATCCCGAGCTACATGCTCATCAAGAACCTGGGCATGCTGAGGAGCTATGCAGTCTACATTATTCCCAACATCGTGGACGTGTTCAACTTCATCCTCGTGCGCACATACATCAACGGTCTGCCGGACAGCTTCGTCGAGTCCGCCCGCATTGACGGCGCAGGTGAGTTCAAGATTTTCATGAAAATCATCATGCCCCTCATCGTTCCTTCAGTCGCGATGATAAGCCTCTTCGTCGCTGTCGGTGCATGGAACAGCTGGTTCGACACATACCTCTACTGCTCCGGCGAGCCCAACCTGCACTCCCTGCAGTACAAGCTCATGGAATTCCTCCAGTCCAGCCAGAACCAGAGCGCATCGGCGGCTGACGCGAACGCGATGGCGGTTGCCGCCGCATCGGGAAGCTCCAGCGCGATGGTCACGCCCATAAGCATCCGCTCGTCCATCACGATGATTGCGACCTTGCCGATTCTGGTCGTGTATCCTTTCCTCCAGAAATACTTCATCGTCGGTATGACGGTCGGAGGCGTGAAGGAGTAGTTCGCTCCTCTTGGGTTTTTGCTGGAATAAAAGAAAGTCCTGAGTCTCCACACTAGGGGGCCCAGGACTTTTTTTGTCAAAAAAGTTTTTCCCCATCTCAAAATGATAGTGCGGCGTGATATACTGAAAGGAAAAAGATGCATCGGCAAACCTCGAAAAACCGCCAAAGGCGTTTTTAGAGATGCCCTTGACTTTTCGGTCAAAAAAACTTTTTCTTACCATCACGATTTGATAGTCATCGGTTGTATAATGGTTGCATAAACGCAGGGAACGAAGTTTGCGGACAGCATATATGGAAGTCCCGCAGATACGCTATTTCGATTCCCTCGCCGTCACAAGGCGGACCTGGCCGAAACTGGAGAACCACCGGCTGACATCCCTGGGGGAGTATTTCGGGATTGTCTACACCGCCAATGACGCGCTGGAAGACTCACGGACCTGCGGAAGGCTGGTTGCGCTTGCCGCAGAGAAATGGAACGTCACGGACGTGGACGGACTGCTTGCAGCGTGCGGGATCTGCAAGCTGGATTGCCTTGAGAATCATTTCCTCAAACTTCCCACATGTAAAAAGAGGATTGAGCCATAAAGAATAAGGCAGAATCCCCCTAAATATGGTATAATAAATGTGCCAAAACACCAGAAAGGGGTAATTCTGCCATGACCACTATAACCGAAACGAATGAGAAT
>JAFSSU010000296.1 GCA_017450845.1 Treponema sp. | reverse complement strand
TCGGTGAGGATGAGAAGGGGGCTGTCCTGGCCCGCTTCAGGGCCTTTGGCTACAGCGACGCGTACCTCCGGAAAGTGAAGTAGGAAAAGGCAAAAAAAGAGCCCCGCCGTTCGTCTGAATGGCGGGGCTTTCTGTTGGAAGTGGGGAGGGTCGAACTCCCGTCCAGATAAGTTAACCAGATGCCTCTACAGGTTTATTGAAGCGAGGTGATTGTCGGGAAACGGTCGCGGCTTCAAAGGCATCGTCTCCGTATTCCGGTAAGTCTCCCTTGCAAGACCCGGACAAGATGCAAGGAAAGTCCCTGTTGTCTACAGAGCGTCTCCCCGCTAGGAACAGCGCAGAAAGGGCTCCGTGTTTTCGCTACTTACGCAGCGAGAGCAAACTGCTCATCTTCGAAAGACTCGTCAGTTATTGTTTCCGTCTGATCAGAGGTCAAACGCAACCTCACCTGCAACATAAGATTACTCTTACCTGTCGAAACCGGAACACTCCCAGTCCATTTCTAACTATAGAGCCAAAAACGATTCCTGTCAAGGGCGGATTTCAGCCGTGAGGCCGCTGTTTTTCCTTCATGGCCTTGACGACGTCGCGCATCTGGCCGGCAGACCCCTTCTTCAGGACGAGCGCCATGCCGTTCCTTATGACCACGGTCAGGTCGTCAACCCCGCAGAGGGCGACGGGAATATCCGAGTAGACGAAGTTGTTCTTGGAGGCGATTTCCACGGTGGAGTCAGCGTTCTCCGTGAAGTATTTGCAGAACGCATCCCAGCTGCCCACGTCATCCCAGCTGAAGCTGGCTTTGACTGCTGCCGCCCTGTCCGTCCTTTCGGCTACGGACTTGTCCACGGCAATGGAAGGAACTTTTTCGTATGCGTAATCCATCGACTTCCAGCCTTCGATGTGCTTGATTCCGCCGGTAAGCTCCGTCTCCGCAGGAGGGGGAGTGAGGCCGTCAAAGGCCGCTGACACGTCAGGGGCGAGCTTTTTGACCTCGGAAAGGAAGAAGCCCGTCGTGAAGGCGAACATCCCGCTGTTCCATGCATATTCCCCGCTCGTGAGGTAACGCTTCGCGGTCTCCAGGTCGGGCTTTTCCTGGAAGGAGTCTATCTTCGCGACGCTTCCGTCGGGGGAGAGGGACTTACCGGCCTTGATGTAGCCGTAGCCGGTGTCGGGTGATGTCGGGGAAATTGCGAAGCAGACGAACCATCCTTCCTGCGCCGTCTTTGCCGCCTTGAGCCCGTCGCTGACAAAGGCCTCGGTCGGGGAAATCACGTGGTCGCTCGCCAGCACGAGCAGGGTGTGCTCCTTGCCGTCTTGCATCTCCAGCATCCTGGAGGCGAGGACGAGGGGGGCTGTCGTATGCCGCTGGAAAGGCTCGGTCAGTATGAGGTTGTCTTTCCTGAGTTTTTCCTGTTCCTCTGCCGGAATCCTCCCGTACAGGCTCCTGACGCTCTCCGCCGTCTTTTCCAGCAGGTCCCGCTTGGTGATGATGATAATCCTGCCCTCCGGCCGGAGCGCGAGGGAGCGGAGAATCGATGACTGTATGAATGAAACCCCGTCAGGCAGGGACATGAACTGCTTGGGGCTGTCGGGCTTGGACGCGGGCCAGAGCCGCTCGCCGATTCCGCCCGCCAGGATTATAACGTCCGTGAAACTGTCCTGCATCTTTTCCATAATAAGGTTATTTTAGTGCAAATCGTGCGTTTTGTAAACACGCCCCTGCTTGCCCACACGGCTACGCCCCTGCTTGCC
>JAFSSU010000295.1 GCA_017450845.1 Treponema sp. | reverse complement strand
TGATTTCTGGCCATAATTCGAACTTGTTGGCTACACTTTCTCATTGATCAGGTAGCAAAACGCTTAAGCTTCGCGTGACAAAACGCTTAAGCTTCGCGTGACAAAACGCTTAAGCTTCGCGTGACAAAACGCTTAAGCCTCGCGTGACAAAACGCTTAAGCCTCACGCCCCTTGTCCAGCAGCGATTTCTTCCATATAATATCCCCATGCTCTCATACCAGCACGAATATCACGCGGGGAACCATGCGGACATCCTCAAGCACACATGCCTGCTCGCCATCCTCCGCTCGCTCCGCAAGAAAGACAAGCCCTTCACCGTCATTGACTGCCACGCCGGGGCAGGAAGGTTCCGTCTGGACGACGAGCGGCTGGTCAAGACCGGTGAGGCAAAAGAAGGAATCGAGGTCCTGCTGGCACAGGACGAGTCCGACATGCCCCCCGCCCTGCAGGACTATGTTTCCGTGGAAAAGAACTACCATACGTTAGGCTTATACGCAGGAAGCCCCGAGATAGAGCGGCTCTGCATGAGGGAAGGAGATGCGCTTCATCTGACGGAAAAACACCCCGCCGCCTTGCAGAGCCTTAAGACGAACGTTCGGTTGCCCCTCATTATGGCTGACGGGGAACAGAACTGCCCCGTCAGGGCGGACGTAAGGGAAGCTGACAGCTACGCGACGCTCAGGGCCCTCTGCCCGCCCCCCGTCAGGCGGGGCCTGGTGCTGATTGACCCGAGCTACGAGGACGCGGAGGACTACCTGCGTTCCCGGGAAGCCGTGGAGACAGTCATAAAAAAGTGGAACACCGCCATCATCGCCCTCTGGTTCCCCCTGCTCGTCCGGCGCAAGAACGAGACAGCCCAGCTTTTGTCATCGATCGAGGACTTCGCCAAGCTCCAGGCCGTCCCCAAGGAGACGATGCGCTGCACGGTGACGCTGAGGAATCCTGACGGGACAACGGAAGAGGCAGGCCCCCATCTTTACGGAAGCGGCATGCTGATCGTCAACCCGCCCTGGAAGCTGAGAGAGGAGATGGAAGCTGTGGCAGGATACATGGAAGGGAAACTGAGGCGGTAACCCTTAGAAACTCATTGGATTCCCGGCAGGGAATCCGTGGGGTAGAAGGCCGCCTGTATGATGGCGAAGACTTCCTTGTCCTTGTAATTCCAGCGGTAGCTGCTGGCCGGCATGAAGCGGATGATGTAAGTAGAGCCGTCCCCGAGCAGGTACATGTAGGGAATGAAATCCCTCGACCTCTTCTCAAAGTAGAGCCAGGCCTGCAGGTAGACGAACTCGTCACCCGTCGTATACTGCTCCATCTGCGTGAGGGGGCACGTTATAACATCGTCGATTATCTTGGTCTCGTGGGAAGCGAAGCTCGCGTTGGCCTCGCGGACAGCCTTGAAGAGATTGTATGCGGAAAGAATGCGCTCCTCGTCGCAAATCAGGGAGTCAGCCTCTGCCGACTTCTCCCCGAGCGTCTTGTAGGGAAAACGGTACTTACGGTAATTCCCGGCAACGGCGAGCTTGAACTCCTCCTCATAGTAGTCAATCTTCTTCTGCCGTATCTCATCGGCACGCATAGGAGTAGAAGGAGTTCCGTTGGGGTTCGTCGCTTTGAAAAGGGCAAGCTTATCTTCTAGTGCGCTGAATACACGGGGCAATTTGAGGGAATTGACTTTCTTCTGGTTTACTTTTCTGCTTTCGGCCATACTGCCCCTGCCGTCTTGGAAGCGGTAAACGGGAGTCGGACCCGCCTATCAAGCTTGGGAAGCTCGCATACTACCGATGTATTATTACCGCGAAACTGATACTAGTATATGGCAAAATCGCTTTTTATGCAAGCGAAATCCCAAAAATTTTGACGGAAAAATATCATGCCTTCCCAGGTTCACGAACACAACCAACAGCAGCCCCCGCCGCCTGCGTCAGTCGGTCACGTCCAGGGTAAAGACATAGCGGCTCGCACTATGGAGAGAACCGACATACTGGTTCTCTGACCTGTTCGCAGGCACTTTGAGCTCGTCCAAAGTCCAGGGCCTGTCATAGGACCCGACTTGTGTATTTGGTTCTCCCGAGTTGTCGTCATACGTAAAATAGCCTTCAGTCGTCCAGAACCTGAACGTGCTGCCCGGCGCCGTAAGGACGGCAGAAACGGATACAGACTTCGTCTCCGGACTACGGGCAGTCCCTGGAGTAGCCCAAAATTCGTTCGCAATGTTATAGACCGTCTTTTGAGTGGAATCCGTACCGTCAGCGTTGCTTGCCTGTATATAGGCGATCTGATGTATCCACCTTTCCAGGTCTTTACCATCATAATCGAGGGTTATGGAAGACATGGACACCGTGACCGGCTTTATCTTGACGCGGACCTTCTTTTCAATCGGACCGACTGGGGTACACTTTTCCTTGCGGAGATACACGGTAACAGTGCTGTCGCCGAGGTTCAGATC
>JAFSSU010000294.1 GCA_017450845.1 Treponema sp. | reverse complement strand
TTTATATTCACAGCCAAAAAGAATTATCTCTTCAAAAAATTTTTGCAAAGCAATTTCTGAAACAGATTTATCCAGAAATTCAGGGATATTCTTATATGCATGTATCTTATAGTCCTGAGTTTGATAATAATATTTTAGATTACTTTTTTGTTTATTAAGTTTCATATTTAAATACATTGCGCCCCAGTGCGGGCGTCCGTATAACAAATATTCTCCGTATCCTGCGGAAGCATCTTGTACTGCAAAAAGTGTCAGTGTAAGATGTCTGCTGGATATCTTATGTCCTTATTATACCAAATTTTACCGGCAGGGGGAAGCATTTTATGCGGATAGGCGTAAGATGCCCCGCATCCTCATGCCCCGGGCCCTCGCTCAGCGTCCGGGAATGCATTGCCGGCCCGGTCACCATCGTTTCCGGCCGGCCCGGGCGGCCACGCGCCCCGGGCTGCTGCCCAGCCTGCGGCTCACAGCCTGTCCAGGGGGCTGACCACACCACAGGCACCCCGGTTCAGGACGTGGGTGTAAATCATCGTGGTGCTCACGTCGCTGTGGCCCAGAAGCTCCTGTATGGTGCGGATGTCGTAGCCGGCCTCCAGCAGGTGGGTCGCGAAGGAGTGGCGGAATGTGTGGCAGCTCGCGTTCTTGTTCACGCCGGCCTCAAGCACGGCCTGCTTGACGGCGCGCTGCATGAGGGACTCGTCCATGTGGTAGCGGCCCTGCTCGCCGGTAGAGGCATTGACCCAGCGGTTTTTCTGCGGGAACAGCCACTGCCATTTGAATTCCCGGCATCCCGACGGGTACTTTGCGGCCAGCGCATCCGGAAGGCTTGCTTCGCCCCAGCCTTCGGACAGGTCCTTCCCGTGCAGCTTCCTGACCTGCTCGATGTGGGCCCTAAGCTCGGGGACAAGCTTTTGCGGCAGCATCACGTGGCGGTCCTTGTCACCCTTGCCGTGCCGCACGATGATCTCGCCCCGGTCAAAGTCCAGGTCCTGTATCCTGAGCGACAGGGCCTCGTTCAGCCGCATCCCGGTCCCGTACAGGAGCCTTGCGATCAGCTTTTTGGTCCCGTCAAGCTTCTCTATCACCTTGCCGACCTCTTCCCTGCTGAACACCACGGGGATGCGGGGCTTTTTCTTGGCGTGGATGACCGACGAGAGCTTGTCCACGGGCGTGTTCCTGACGAAGCGGAAGTAGAAGAGCAGGGCTGCCAGGGCCTGGTTCTGGGTGGACGCGCTCACGTGCTTTTTCAGGGCGAGCCTTTCCAGATACGTATTTATCTCGCACTGGCCCAGGAGCCCGGGTTCTTTCCCGCTGGCCGCCAGGAAATCCGTCACCCACTTTTCGTAGCGTTCCATCGTGCGGGGGCTGTAGTGGCGGACGGCCAGTGCCTCGTGGAGCCGGCTGAGCTCCGTGCCCGAAGTTTCTTTGCCGGGGGAAGGACTCGTCCTGACGGCGCTTGCGGGACCCTCCCCGGATTCAACATTGAACAGGCCGGTCTCATAGAGCTTTTCGAGCAGCTGGTTGCAGGAAGAGCGCCTTTCCGGGATAAGCCAGAGCTTCCTCTCGTTGTTCCAGACCCGGCCGCTGACCTTCCTGACAGCCGACAGGGCATCAGGGCTGAAGCCGTCCGTGAACTGAACGGAGAAATAGCCTTCGCCGTAATGCGACAAGACAACATTCACACGTGACCTCCTCTTTACCCCATCCCTCCGGGCATGACTTTCCCCTTCGCGGCCCGCGCCGTTAAAAAAAAGAAAAGGAGAATGGACGATGGGCCTGCTTGCGTACCTACGTACCTCACAATCGGCTTGCATCTATCTGTTATGGTAAATTCTACTCCGCAAGCTCCCGCTTGTCAAGGGGAAGTAAACTGCGCGAGGCGGGGACAGCGGTTGTTACGTGTGAGCAGAACAGTCGTTCAGGTGAGGGCAGAACAGTCGTTCGGGTGTGAGCAGAACAGTCGTTCAGGTGTGGGCTGAAAAGCGTTCAGGCGCGAGCCGAAAAGCTTTCATGTGTGTGCCGAACGGCCGTTACGCGCGTCCGGAACAGCCGCCTTATGAGGCTAACCCTTCAGGTACTTCTCCGGGTCCTGGGCCTCGCCGTTGATGTTT
The DNA here is from genome assembly GCA_017450845.1 of Treponema sp. Classification (GTDB taxonomy): domain Bacteria; phylum Spirochaetota; class Spirochaetia; order Treponematales; family Treponemataceae; genus Treponema_D. The sequence continues at coordinate 5,698 of JAFSSU010000294.1, read as the reverse complement.
ATCTCGAAGTGCAGGTGTGGGCCGGTCGCAAGGCCGGTCTGTCCGACCTTGCCGATGGGCTGCCGCCTGTTCACCGCCCCTCCTTCCTTGATGTCGTAGATTGAGCTCAGGTGGGCGTACAGGCTGGTCATGCCCTTGTCGTGCTGGAGGACGACGTAATTGCCGTAGGTGTAATCGTCCTTGCCGATCCGCTTGACGGTTCCCGCCTTGCATGCCATGACGATGGTCCCGGCCGGGGCCGCCATGTCGATTCCCTTGTGGAACCTCCACAGGCCGCTGATGGGGCTGACCCGCATTCCGAAGGGGGAGGTGAGCTTGTAGCTCTCCAGGGGCAGGGACATGCCCGGATTCAGGAAGAAGGCCCGTACCTCAGGGGTGAACCTCTCGCCGGGAAGGAAGTAGAATTCCTCTTCCCCTATCTTGAAGGCAGGGTAGTTCCCGCTGTTTATCCTGACGGAGTAGCAGCTGGCAAGCAGGAGCTCGATTTCGCTGACCGGATTCTTGGGGATGTACAGGCCGGGCACGGTGGGGAGGATGAGCTCCATCCCCTCAAGCGCGACCTCCTTGTTGGGCAGGTGGTTCAGGCTCGCGATGCTCTCGTATGGGACGGAGCAGCGGGCGTAGAGGGTCATCAGGGTGTCGCTTCTGGTCGCCGTGTAAGTGTAGAAGTTGACGAAGGGCTCCCTGCCGGTTTTGAGTGCCTTGCCCGCCGCCTGCACCTCGTCCAGGTACTGCTGCAGGAGATAGTTGGATTTGCGGGAGAGCAGGCTCTCGATGTGGGGGTAAGCGGAGCTGTCCGGGGATTCCGCGACCGGGTTGGGGTCCGGGAACGAGACGGCGATAAAATTCAGGCAGAGTATGGCGGCCAGTAGGAGCGAAAGCTTTTTCATCTTCTTCCATTATATCGGAAAGTGGGGGACGAAGTTAAGGCGTTGACAGCTTCTTTCCGCTCCTGTATCCTTTCCTGCATGACCGTCAACGACTATGTGAGGGATTTCGTCGCGGGGCTGCTTCCGGCATCCCTTTTTTCATGCGGGCACATAAACGTCCCCGAGTATGAGCTGGGAGAAGCGGGGGAAGGGGAGCTGCGGATTGCCCATGTCTCTGACCTGCACAGCAACGATTTCGGCGGAAAGGACGGCCTGCTCGCGCATGCCATACGGGAGGCCCGTCCCGACCTCATCGTGATGACCGGGGACATATTCGACATTGACATGGGTGTGAGCAAGACGTTCTCCAACGTCCGGGACTTCATGGCGGGAATCGCCGGGCTCTGCCCGATTTACTACGTGATCGGGAACCACGAGTTCTACGCGGACGAGAAGCCCTTCCTGTCCGCAATCGCCTCCTACGGGGCGGTGGTGCTGACCGATGAGTCGGTGCAGGTCAGCGTCGCGGGCCGACCCCTCGTCATCGCGGGCCTGGCTGACCCCCTGCTGGACCTTACGAGGGAGCAGCGCATCGAGAAAAAGAAGGATGCCAAGGAGGCCTACCTGAAAAGGCTTTCCGCCCTCGCACGCAAGGCAGGGGAGCAGAAAGCGACATGCGGCTGCCCCTCCATCCTGCTGGCGCACAGGCCGGAATATCTGGAAGATTATGCGGGATGCGGGTTTGACCTCGTCTTCTCGGGCCACGCCCACGGCGGCCAGTGGATAGTCCCCGGCCTGGTGAACGGCCTGTATGCGGTCGGGCAGGGATTCTTCCCCAAATACGCGGGCGGCCTGTACACGCTGGGCGGGACCAGCTTCATCGTCAGCCGGGGCCTGTCCTACCAGCGGCCCGCCTTTCCCCGCTTCGGGAACCCTCCGGAGCTGCCCCTCGTCAGGCTTCGTTACTGAGCAGGCCCTTCCGTTTGTTTCCGTCCCTGGTAGAACTCCAGGGCTATCGCCGCATAGTTCCACCTGGAGGACGGGGAATTCAGGCCGCTCGGGTAGGAGTTCAGGGCTGAGACAAGCTCCAGTTCCTCCCTGCTCCTGCTCATGCCGGCATTGTAGGCCGTCGCGAGAAGGACAAGCCTTTCCTCGTCGGGCAGGTCGCCGAGAGAGAATTTGCTGGTGCAGATGTCGATGAATGCGTAGAGGTATTCGGTCTCGCCGTCGGTGCGGTTTATCCGCCCCACTCGGCGCAGCCTGTCCCCGATCCGCTTGCTCGCGCCCCCGAAGTCTATGCCGGGGTAACGGGCCTTGAGGCTGGCGGACAGGCTCACGTAGCGTTCGATTGTCTCGGCGAAGGCGACGTTCATCTGGAAGTGCCCTATCGTGCAGCCCGTGAACGAGGGGGAGATGCCGTAGGCCATGCGGGTCGCAAGCTGCTCCAGCACGTTGCGGGCCCGGCTGTAGCGGAGCATCTCCGGAAATACGATGGAAAGGGCGAAGTCAGGCTCCTCCCGTTCCCCCGCCTCCAGGGCCGCGGACAAATCCCCGTACAGGACCAGGGCCGCCCGGTAGCTTCCTCCGTTCTCGCGGGCATAGGAATACAGGCCGTTCTCGGCGTAAGTGTCGGGAATCTCCGCCTTTATGCCCGCCGTCTTTCCCCGCCCGCAGGAAAGGAACGGCAGGGAGAGCGCGGCCAGCGCAAGAGTCAGGACGGATACGGGCAGGCGGGGCAAGGCTTTCATTCCCCGATGGACAGGCTCCCGAGGATATCGTCAAAGTAGCTTTTCTTCTTTCCGTATACACCGTCAAAGACGGTCAGCACCAGCAGGGCGTAGCTGCCGTCAGAAAGCCTGGTCAGCCGCTTGAAGTCGCGGGTCACGTTGCCTTCCGTCGGCTCCCAGAAAACGCTGTCAAGCTTGACCGAGTAATCCTTGACCACGCATTTCCTCTGCTGCCAGAGGGTATAGGAGGTGGAGCTTCCCTCGCCGAGCTTGCGGATCAGGATTTCCTGGAACTGGTCGGGGGAATCCTTGAAGTTGTCGGGGCGGGCAATCTCCATCAGGGTCAGGAGCGCGCTGTCTCCAAGGAGGTACATGTTCTCCGCGCCCTGCTGCCAGCTTTCGTCCAGGCTGACGGTCTGGCGGCCGACGGTCACGGGCTTGGCCTTGGCGAAGGCCTTCTTGCTGAACTTGCGGTTCCTGTCCTTGGGAATTCCCTGCGTACCCTTGTAGCTGCTGAAAGCGGGGTCGGCGGAGTCGGTCAGGATGCCCACCGTCTCGACGGTCAGGATGTCGGTTCCGTCCAGGGTCGAGAGCTTCTCCAGGTTGAAAACCGGGATAAGGTTGTTGTAGGTTATCTTCACGTCGCCGCCGAACTGGGCGTGCTCGTCCGTGATGGTGACGGGTTCTGGGCTCATCATGTCGAACTTCTGCCTGCGCTCGGCGAATTCATAGAAGAAGTCGTGCAGGTAGTTCACGATGTCCGCGTCGTCCTGGCTGCCGTCCGATCCGATGATGTTCTCGCCGGTCAGCTCGATGCTGTCGTTCTCCGCGTCAATCGTGAAGTAAATCGAGATGTCCCGCTCCGGGGTCCTGGCTGACTTGTTCGCCGGGCAGTAGTACCTGGCACCGTAAGTCGCCTCGTTGTAGTAGATGACACCGACCAGGCTGGGAGTCTTGAAGCTGTTGTCACGGTAGTAGACGAACTCTCCCGAGTAATCGGGCGTGTAGCGTTTGACCAGCGGGAGCGCGGACGCGGACACGCACAGAAGGACCGATGCGAGCAGGACGGAACAAAGTCTCTTTTTCATTTTTGCCTCCAAAATATGCCTTAAATCTACTATAGTTTCTTCCTTTGTTCAATGCCTGTCACAGCAGCGTGCTGTGTATGTGGGTGATGGCTCCGGCAAGGGCATCGGCGGCATGGTCGGGTTTGGGGGCGGTCTTCAAGTTCAGGAGGAGCTTGACGTACAGCTCCACCGTCTCCTTGTCAGCGGAGCTTGTGCCGGTGACGGCGGTCTTTATCTGGTTGGGGCTGTACATCGTAAGGGGGATGGCCTGCTGGGCCAGGCAGAGGGTTATGACCCCCTTGGCTTCGGCGACGGCGAGCGCGCTCGACGTGTTCCTCGCGAAGTAGAGGGCTTCCATCTCCGCCACGTCAGGCCGGAATTCATCGATGACGGCGAGGAGGCGGTTGTATATGGAGAGGAGCCTTACGGAATGGTCCTCCGTGCTCGCCGTCTCGATCACGCCGTAGCTGACCATCCGGAGCTTTCCCCCGCAGGAGTCGATGATGCCGAACCCCGTGTTGGCAAGCCCGGGGTCTATCCCCAGCACACGTACTTTTTTCATTGCGTCCCACCGCCCGTAAACTGACGGGGGCCGCCTTACACCTTGTGTAATGACGGCCCCGCATATAAACCTGATGTGATTTGAAAAGCCCGGTAGAACTTATGCCACGCTGTCCGGGTCGAAGTCCTCGGGGTACTCGACCGTCGTGTAGACGTTCTGAACGTCCTCGTCCTCTTCCAGCTTGCTGACCAGCTTGGCGACCTTCTTGGCGGTGTCCGCATCGACGGCGGTATAAGCCTGGGGAACCATGGAGACCTCGGCGGAAAGGGACTCGAAGTTCTTCGCCTGCAGGGCCTCGAGCACCTTGTCGAAGCTTGAGGGGTCGGTCGTGACGGTCGTGACCCCGTCCTCGGTCGTTATGTCGTCGGCACCGGCCTCAAGGGCGACTTCCATGATCTCGTCCTCGCTGACCTTCTCGGCATCGTACTCAATCACGCCCTTGCGGTCGAACATGCGGGAGACGGAACCGGACGTTCCAAGGTTGCCCCCGTTCTTTGTGAAGAAGTTGCGGACGTTGGCTGCCGCGCGGTTCTTGTTGTCGGTAAGGACCTCGACAAGGACGGCGACTCCGCCCGGAGCGTATCCCTCATACACAAGCTCCTCATAGGAGGTCGCGCCAAGCTCGCCGGTTCCCTTCTTGATTGCCCTCTCGATGTTGTCCTTGGGCATGGAGGCGGCCTTTGCCTTGAGCATGGCCGTGCGCAGGCGGGGGTTGGAGGCAGGGTCACCGCCACCCATCTTTGCTGCGATAGAAATCTCTTTTATGAACTTTGTGAACAGCTGTCCGCGCTTGGCATCGGCAATACCCTTAGCATGCTTGATAGTTGACCATTTGCTGTGTCCCGACATGGGTAACTCCTCTAAGTAAAACAGATTGTAGTGCGATTTTATCACTAAACCGCACGAAATGTCAACGGCCTCGGAGCCTACCGGCTCCGATGGCCAGCGAGTCCGGCGACGCAACTGTCGTTGTGACGCCGGACATCGGAGTTATCACTCCGGGTAGGTCATGTGGGCCTTGTCCAGCTTGCTCAGCGTGTTGTCCAGGTAGCGGCGGGCCAGCCAGTTCGCCATGCCCAGGTTCTGGTCCAGGTAGTTGCCGCAGTCATGGGCGGTCGCTCCGGGAATCTCGCCCTTGTAGTCCCTGACGAACTCGAACATCCTCTTGACGAGGGGGGCGACGGCCTCGCTCGTCAGGTCCCCGAACAGGACCAGGTAAAAGCCCGTCCGGCAGCCCATCGGCCCGAAGTAGACGACGGAATCCTTCCATTCGGCGTCGTTGCGCAGGAAGGTCGCCCCCAGGTGCTCTATCGTATGCATCTCGGCGGTGTTCATGACCGGCTCCTTGTTCGGCGCGGTCATGCGCAGGTCGAAGGTCGTCACCGTCACGTCATTCTTCTTGTCCTTGCGGGAGACATAGACCCCGGGCTCCAGCTTCAGGTGGTTCACCGTAAAACTCGCAATCTTTTCCAT
>JAFSSU010000293.1 GCA_017450845.1 Treponema sp. | reverse complement strand
AGGGCCTTCATCCTCTGCTTGCCGTCCTCGGTTATGTCCTTGCCGTATATCAGGAAGCAGAAGGACTGCGAGTCGCCACGCCCAACGCGGCCCCTCAGCTGGTGCAGCTCGGAAAGGCCGAAGCGGTCGGCGTGCTCTATGACGATGCAGGTCGCGTTGGGTACGTCCACGCCGACCTCGACGACTGTCGTCGCGACGAGCAGGCGGATTTTTCCCTCGCGGAAGTCCGACAGGATCCGGTGCTGCCCCTCCTCGTCCACCTTGCCGTGTATCATGGCGCATGCATAGCGGGGGTAGACCTCTTTGGACAGGAACTCGAACATCGACTCCGCGCTCTTGAGCCCTGACTCCCCGCCATTCTCCCCTCCTCCGTCAGCCTCACCCTCGCTTATGCGGGGGTAGACGAAGTATGCCTGGTGGCCTGCCTCCAGCTCCTTGCGGACGGCCTCGTAGACGTTGCTCTCGTGGCCCATGACGGTCAGGTAGGTCCTGACGGGCTTGCGGCCCGACGGCATGGATTTTATCGTGCTTACGTCCAGGTCGCCGAAGACCGTGAGTGCAAGGGTCTGGGGTATCGGGGTCGCGCTCATCATCAATAGGTCGGGAGAATGGGACAGGGCTTTTTCCCCCTCCCCCGCCGTGACCCGCCCCTTGGCGACGATGGAATCCCTCTGGGCGACCCCGAAGCGGTGCTGCTCGTCTATGACGGCGAGGCAGAGCTTCTTGTAGACGACATCGCGGGCAAAGAGGGCGTGCGTCCCGATGACGATGTCAATCTCCCCGGCGGCAAGGCTCTTGAGCAGGAGCTTCCTCCCCGCGCTCTTGACGTTGCCGGTCAGGAAGGCGACGCGGATGCCGAGCGGCTCAAGCAGGCGGGCGGCGTTCTCCGCATGCTGGCTCGCAAGCAGCTCCGTCGGGGCCATCAGGGCGCACTGGCCGCCGTAGTCCACGGTCCGCAGGCAGACAAAGAAGGAGACCAGGGTCTTTCCGCTCCCGACATCCCCCTGAAGGAGCCGCTGCATGGAAAAAGGCGGGCCTGCAAGCTTCTCGGGGCTGTTCAGCATCGTGTTCAGCTCGGCCTCGCTCCTGTCTATGTCGCGCCCCATCTCCTCTATGACCGCCATCTGGTCGGCGGTCAGGGCGAAGGGCAGGCGGGAAAGCAGCTCTTTCTGCCGGGGCGAGAGGCTCTTCCGGAATTCCTCTCGGATTTTGTCAATCGTCGTGAATGAGGCCGCCGCGCTCGGCATGCCGGAAGGGTCAAGCTCGGTCCCGTCCGCCGGGGGCAGTTTGTCCGCTGACGGCAGGTATCCCCGGTGGGCCAGCGCGCGTTTGGCCATCTTGTACTCGAAGGCGTAAAGCTCCCCGTAGATTATCGTCCGCCGCCCTTCCTCGGCCTCCGCAAGGCTCGCGGGCCGGTGGATTTTCTCGATCGCCTCCGCCATGTGAAGGAGATTCCTCCCCTGTATGACTGACTCCGGAAGCTCGTCGTCAACAGCCTTGCCGAACTGCCTGAGAGCTCCGGCCACGGCCTTGCGCACGAGCTTATTGGAGAGCCCCTCGGTCAGGGGGTAAATGGGGATGACCTCGCTGTCTGCCATCGGGATATCCGCCCACTCGGCAAGCTCCCCCTCGTAGGCAAGGCGGACGGCCTCGAAGGAGGCTGACTGAAGCTCCCCGTACTTGTACTGGCACTGGGCGACGAGGGAGATGACGGAGCCTTCCGGCAGGGATTTCTCCAGGAAGGGCCGGTTGAAGGCGACCAGGTTCAGCTCCCCCGTCCCGTCAGAGACGCAGAGCTTGAGGGTCTTGGCCTTGCCGTAGCCGAAGAAGGAATGGGCGAGCACCTTGCAGACCGTGTGGATTTTCGGGAATGATTCCCAGTCCCGGATGGGGATGCGGCGGGTCCTGTCCTCATAGTCGCGGGGATAGCTGGAAAGCAGGTCACCTACCGTGAAGATGCCCTGCCGGGCGAAGAGGCCCGCGGTCTTTGCCCCGACACCGGGGAGTTTCTCCACGGGGCTTCCCATCTCGGAAAGCCTCATGCTTCCTCTTCCGGGCTGTAATGGATGACCTTGGTCCCGTCGTTCTCAAATTTGAAAGGCACGTGGAGCAGGCCGCCCATCGCCTCCCTGACGGCGGCCTGCTTGCCCTCAGGGACGTAGAAGAGCAGGAAGCCGCCGCCGCCCGCCCCCAGGAGCTTGCCGCCGAGCGCGCCCGCATCCAGGGCCTTCTGGTACTGGCCGTCTATCGTGTCAGTGGAGATGCCGCCGGAAATCCCACGCTTGAGCTTCCATGTGTAGTCAAGCAGTCGGCCGAACTCGTCCAGGCTCCTGTCAGCATTGACCAGGACCTTCTCCGCCTCGTCCACCAGGCCGTACATCTCCCCCAGCTGGGCGGTCTTGTCCTTCATGGAGACTTCCGTCCCCTTCTGAATGTCGGAGGAGAAGCGGGAGAAGCCCGTGAAGAAGAGCATGAGCGAGCGGTTGAGCTGCCGCTTGCGCTCGGGCGATATGATGACGGGATTGACGGAGTATCCGTCCCGGCTGAAGTTTATGCGGTTCAGGCCGCCGAACGCAGCCGCTATCTGGTCCTGCACTCCCCCGGACTCGGCACAGAGGGTCCGCTCCAGGTAGATCGCGTCGTCCGCGAGCTTGCGTTTGTCCGCATACTGGCCCTTGAGAGCATAGAATGCCTCCAGCATCCCGACGGCGAAGGAGGAGCTCGTCCCCAGGCCGCTCCTGGCGGGCAGGTCGCTCTCGTAGGTCAGGCGGATGTCGTCCAGCCCCAGCCATTCCATCGCGTTCCGTATGGCCGGGTGCTTTATGTCAGCCACAGAGCTGACTTTCTCCTCCTTGGAATAGGTCAGGTGCGTCTTGTACTCGAAGAAGGGTGGCAGGTGGCGGACGGTGACGTAGCAGTACTTGTCGAAGCTCGTCGATATGACCGCCCCGCCATGCTCTCTATAATAGGAAGGAAAGTCCGTTCCCCCGCCGAAGAAGGACATCCTGAAGGGTGTCTGGGTGATAATCATTGTAAGATTATATACTAAATCCGCTTTTTGTGCTATATTCTTCCCACGCCGCCTATGGGAAACGTTTTTTACACCATACTTATCTATCCTCTCGTGCAGATAATCGAATTCGCCTTCGGCTTCTGCTACAGGATTTTCGACAATGTGACAGTCTCCATAATCGGGGTGAGCCTCGCCGTCAGCCTGCTCACCCTCCCCCTCTACATCGTCGCCGAGCACTGGCAGAGTGTGGAGCGGGAGACCCAGAGGAGGATGGAGCCCAAAGTCAAGAGGATAAGGGAAATGTTCAGCGGGAACGAGCGCTACATGATCCTGTCCACCTACTACCGGCAGTGCCATTACCACCCGATCATGGCGCTCCGCTCATCCTTCGGCCTTTTGATTCAGGTCCCCTTCTTCACCGCGGCATACAGATGCCTGTCGTCGATGGACCTGCTGCACGGGATGCCTATGTACATCCTGCACGACCGGGGCGACTTCATCCGCGACATGGGGTCTCCGGACGGGCTTTTGCACGTGGCGGGGCTGACGCTGAACTTGTTCCCGCTGATAATGACGCTCATAAACATCATATCCGGCACGATTTACACAAGGGGCCTCAAGCTCCGGGAGAAGCTCCAGGTCTACGGGCTCGCGCTCGTCTTCGTCGTAATCCTCTATGACAGCCCCTGCGGCCTGGTCCTCTACTGGACCTGCAACAACCTCTTCTCGCTCATCAAGAACATCTTCTACAAGCTCAGGCACCCCATAAGAACGCTCTACGCCATAGCCTGCCTTGCGGTGACGGCCTTCATCCCCTACCTCTTCATCAGCAGGACTGTCTCCGTCAAACGGGCCCTGCTGACCAGCTGCATCGCCGCCCTCGTCTATGCGGCCCCCCTCTTTGTCCGACTGGCAGAATGGCTCCTGAGGACCGTCTGCCAGCCCCTCGTCCCGTCGCTCAGGAAGCGGCTATCCCTATTTGCCATTGCGGCGGCAGGCCTCTGGCTGATTACGGGATTCCTGATCCCCACACTGCTGATCTCATCGTCCCCGATGGAGTTCAGCGGCATAGACAGCTACTCAAGCCCCTTCTTCTTCGTGCGAAACACGCTCGCCCAGTCGTTCGGCCTCTTCGTCGTATGGCCCTTCCTGATTTTCTTTTTGTATAAGGAAAAGATTCAGAGCCTGCTCGCCCTCATCTTCTCCAGCGCCTTTATCACCGCGCTCGCTGACGCATTCCTCTTCCACGGGCACTACGGAATCATGAGCAAGCTCCTGACGTTCAAGACCGTCGCCAACGTGGACTCCCCCCTGCCGTTGATCCTGCTGAACATGGCGGTGATAGTCCCCCTGATTCTTGCCGTTGCGATTCTTTTCTGGAAGGACAAGTCCAGGCTCGTGCTGTTCGCGATGCTCTTCACGGCGGGAGCCCTGCTCTGCCTGTCGCTCGTCAACGTCCGCACGATAAGGAAAGGCTACGCGCAGTACGTAGAGGTCTCGCAGAACAACAACGCGGACATAAAGGAGATTGCCCCGATCTTCCACCTGTCCAGGACCGGGAAGAACGTCCTCGTCATCTACCTGGACAAGGCGCAGAACCGCTACTTGGTACCGGTCTTTGACGAATACCCGGCATTGTACGGACAGTTCTCGGGCTTCACGCTCTACCACAACACGGTGTCCTTCAACGGATGGACCCTGCTCGGGGCCTCCCCCTGTTTCGGAGGATACGAATATACCCCCGAGGCAAAGAACAAGCGGAGCGACGTTCCCCTCGTGGATAAGCAGAACGAGGCAATCCTGCTTCTTCCGCGAATCTTTACAGAGCAGGCCGACGGTTGGTCCGCGACTGTCACAGACCCTTCCTGGGCCAACTACAGCTGGATAGCCGACCTCGGTATCTTCAAGGACTACCCGAACATCGAGCGCCACTCGACGGACGGGGTATACTTGGACCAGTGGTACAAGGAGAACAAGGATATCTCCGGCCTGGACAAGACGAGCAGGACGCTCAAGCGCAGCCTGCTCTGGTACTCCCTTTTCCGCATCTCGCCCCTCTTCCTCCGGCCTGCCCTCTACAACGGGGGGGACTACTGGGATCCCAACTCGACGGACGAGGACCTGAACGCATTCCTGGAGGGTTATTCCGTGCTGGACTACCTCAAGCGGCTGACGGCCTTTGACTCTACAACCGAGAACAGCTTCACATACTTCGTAAACAACACGACCCATGACGGGGCATTCCTGCAATACCCCGACTACATACCAGTCAGCGAGGTGACGCTGGAAAGCCCCTCCGCATTCGCATGGGACTACGAGTACCAGAGCAATGCCGCCGCCCTGCACCGTCTTGGGGAATACTTCGACTACCTGAAGGAAAACGGGGCCTACGACAACACGAGGATTATCATCGTCGCAGACCACAGCTCGGTGCCGGGTGAGATAGGCTACGAGTGGGACAGCAAGTTTGACATCATACAGCCCGGGCACTTTCACCCCCTCCTGATGATGAAGGACTTCGGCGCGGAAGGAAAGCTCGTGATAAACGAGGACTTCATGACAAATGCCGATGTCCCGGAACTCGCCATGCAGGGCATCATCGGGCATCCGGTGAACCCCTTCACGGGGAATCCCGTTGACTCCTCCGACAAGGAGAGGGGGGCTTTGGTCTGCACGGACCACATCTTCATGCCCCAGCAGAACGACAGCAGCTATGTCTTCACCGCAGCCCCAGACAAGTGGTGGCGGGTCAAGGGCAACATCTTCAAGCCGGAGAACTGGACACAGGAAATTCAGGAAGGAACAAAATGACATATACCCCCCTCTACATAGACCCGGGCACGGGCAGCATGCTCTTTTCCGTCTTCATCGGTGTCGTCGCGACCTTCTTCTTCCTGCTGCGTGCCGCCGTGCTGAAGGTTCAGCTCCTCTTTTCCGGCAGGAAGGCATTGCTCAGGCGTGAGGCGGAGCGGAAAAAGTTCGTCGTCTACAACGAGGGCAAGCAGTATTACAACGTCTTCCTTCCTGTGCTTCAGGCATTTGAGCGGAGGCAGGTCACGGTGGACTACCTGACCGGCGACCCTGACGACCCCCTCTTGAAGGAAAATCCCTTCCGGTTCGTCCGACCGGAGTTCATCGGGAGCGGCAACGCCGCCTTTGCCCGCCTGAACCTCCTGACGGCGGACGTGCTGCTTTCCACCACGCCGGGACTTGACGTGTACCAGTGGAAGAGGAGCAAGAACGTGGGCCACTACGCCCACATAAAGCACGGTACGGGGGACGCGACCCTCTACCGTCTCTTCGGCCTGGACTACTACGACTCCGTGCTGCTGACGGGCGACTACCAGAAAGAGGATCTTCAGACCCTGGAGATTCAGAGGGGCATAAACCGCAAGGAATACGTCACGGTAGGCTGCACCTACCTTGACGTGCTCGCGGAAAGGATGAAAACCTTGGATGTCCCGGAGAAGCAAGAGTATACCGTGCTCCTGTCCCCGTCCTGGGGCCCCAACGGAATCCTCTCGCGCTACGGGGAGGCGCTATTGGCCCCCCTCGTCGCGAGCGGCATGCACGTCATCATACGACCGCACCCCCAGTCCAAAAAGTCCGAGCCCCAGCTTCTGGAACGGCTGGAGGGTAAATACCGTGAGGCGGCCAACGTAGAGTGGAACTATGACAAGGACAACCTGTCCTGCCTGATGCGGGCGGACATAATGATCTCAGACTTCTCGTCAATCATATTCGACTATATGTTCCTCTGCGACAGGCCCGTCGTCTACGTCAACGCCGACATGGACACGAGGATGTGCGATGCGGGCGACCTGGACAAGAGGCTCTGGCAGTTCGTGACTCTGGAGAAATGCGGCATAGAGCTCAAGGCCGAGGACTTTCCACGAATCGGGGAAGTCCTGAGGGGCGCGAGCGACAGCAAGGAACTGGCCGCGAACAGGGCATGGGCAAAATCCCAGGCCTGGATGCACCAGGGCGAGGCCGGGGAAAAGACAGCGGAATTCATGATTTCAAAAGAAAGAATCTCAAAGGAAGGTACATGATGCAGGCGATTATTCTTGCCGCAGGTATGGGGACAAGGATACCCCAGTATACGCAGGAAATGCCCAAGTGCATGATAAAGATAAACGGCAAGCCCATGCTTGAGCACACTGTCTGCGCGCTCAAGGAGGCAGGTGTCCGCAAGATTTCCATGTGCCTTGGGTATAAGGCTCATGCCATACGCGACTTCATCGGAAAGACTTTCGGCGGCGACAAGGAGCTTGAGTTCGAGTACGTGGAGAACAATGTCTACGACGAGACGAATAACATCTACTCCCTCTACCTGATGAAAGACATCTTCTCCCAGGACGATACCCTCCTCCTGGAGAGCGACCTCATCTACGACAAGGACATACTGAAGGATTTGATTGCCCTGCCTGCCGAGAACGCTGCCGTCCTCTCACCCTTTGAGAGCTGGATGGACGGATCCTGCTGCATCCTGGACAAGAACGGCTGCATCACCGACATGGTCGGCAAGAAAGATTTCCGCTTTGAGGATGCGGCCGATTACTACAAGACCGTGAACATCTGGAAGTTCTCCCGGGACTTCATAATCAGCGTCTACATCCCCTTCCTTTCCTACTATATCTCCAGCTACGGCAGGAACGAATACTACGAGACGGTACTCAAGATAATCGCCGGGAACATGCCCACCGCCTTGGGCTCGCTCGTCATTGCGGAGGACCGCTGGTACGAGGTGGACGACATAGGGGATTTGTCCGTGGCGGAGAAGAGATTCTCCCCGTGCGGCGACAGGTACGCACGTATCATCCATGAGGGCGGCGGCAGCTGGCGCTTCCCCAGCATGGCGGACTTTACCGTGGACTCAAACCCCTTCTTCCCGTCCGGGCGTCTTCTCTCCGAGCTCCGCTACGGGCTTGAGGAGTGCGTGACGCGAATTCCTTCCTGCCCGGAGGAACTGGACATACTGGCGGCCAAGCTCCTTGGCTGTGACAGCTCCCAGGTATGCGTGCTGCAGGAGTCCGGCGTGCCCGACGGACTTGAAGAATACGACGACATGAGCTACGAGGATTTTTCCAGCCTGCACGGACAGCTTTTGGGGAGCATGCACTTCATAGACCTGGGCCGGAGGTTCGGCGTTCCGGGCCTGAGCCTCAAGCTTCTGTTCTCGGACCAGCCGGATGCGCTCAGGCCTTTCAAGGGAAAGGGTCGTGTCTCCTCTCTCGGGGAGTACTTCATGCAGGTAGTCGGCAAATACAAGAAGGACTATGCCGCCTCCAGCAAGGCATTCGGCGAGGAGTGCGCCAGGGTGAGGGACGCGCTTGCGGGCTTGAGCAAGGGCAAGCTGGAGAGACCGGTGTTCAACCGCATCGTGCTGGGATTTGACGAATACCCCGGAGAGGATGACGTGAAGAATCTTGCAGCCCGGCTCCTGAACGAGCACAAGCTTCTCGTCGGCACTTTGCCCGACGGCAGCGGAAAGGGAAAGCTCAGCGTCTTTGTCCGCGACCAGGAGAGCAACGACCGCCTTATAGCGGCCTTGTCCGCCCTGCTTGGGCCTGGGGAAGGGCAATGAGAGTCATCGCTATAAACGGCGAGGCATGGTGCCACACGCTGACAGGAATCGAACGGCTCGCCATAGAGGTGGTACAGCATCTGGACAAGCAGGTCCTGCCGGGCATGATGGAGCTGGTGGTCCCAACGAACGCGAAGGACCTGCCGGAGCTTACGAACATAAAGACCGTGCGACTGAAAAGAGAGGCGCACTTCTTCCCCCGCTGGACGCAGGTTGACTTCCAGCTCTACGTACTGACCCACCGGCGGATGAGCCTGGACTTCTCCAACACCTGCCCCTTCCTTGCACCCGGCATAGAGTTCATCCACGACATCTACTGCGCCCTCTACCCGGAGGACTTCACTTCCCGGCGGGACAAGCTCATCTGCATCTACAGCAGGATGATGTACCGGGCAATCGCGAAGCGGGCAAAGGTCATCCTTACTGTCTCCGAGTATACAAAACAGACAATCACCGCTCGCTATCATACCCCCGGGGACAAAATCCACGTCGTCTACTCCGGGGTCACGGGCTACAAGGACATAGAGACGGACTACTCGGTGTTTGACCGCCTGCCCCAGCTGGACGGAAAGCCTTTCTACTTCACGCTCGGGAGCCTGTCCCGCAGAAAGAACCTCAAATGGATAGCGGAGCATGCGGCCCTGTACCCCGGCGAGACATTCGCCGTGTCGGGGAAGCCCCTGCCGAGCGTAGTCGCCCCCGAGCTTGAGAAGATGAAAAGCCTTCCCAACATCATCATGACAGGATACCTGAGCGACGGCGAGGTAAAGGCCATGCTCTCCAGATGCAAGGCATTCGTCCTGCCCTCCTACTTCGAGGGGTTCGGCCTGCCGCCGCTGGAGGCCCTGTCATGCGGGGCACAGGTCATCGTCTCCGACCGGACGAGCCTTCCCGAGATTTACGGGACTGCCGCCCACTACATTGACCCGGACAAAGCGGACGTTGACCTGGACAAGCTGCTTGCGGAAGAAGTCTCCTCCCCCGCCCCCCTGCTGGAGAAGTACGACCTTGCCAAGACCGCGGAACGGATATACGGTATCATACAGGGAATGAAATAAAACAGGCGGCCCCTTTTGCAAGGAAGCCGCCATGCTTCAAGGATATTATCTCAAGGTATCGAATGAATCTCTTTCAGGCTCAGACCGCCTTGCTCTCCAGGGCGTGCAGGATGCCGTTCTGGTAAGCGTAGCTGTACATAATCTCGGAGATGTCGCCGAGCGGCTTCTTGACGTTGAGCGGCTGGTCGAATCCGACGTCGTACATGAAGGACATAAGCTCCTTCGCCTCGTCGTGCTTCCACAGCCTCGCGTCGTTTATGTCCACGAACACGCACTGCTCGGACTCTGCAATCGCCTTGATGTGGCGGTTCATCTCGTCAAAGCTCAGGCGACCAGCAGCGTCCATGTTGGATACCAGGGCAATCCTCCGGCTCTTGTCGGCAGCCTTGATGCTGGCGATAAGGTCGATGTACTTGATGTCGAACTCGGCGGAGCTCTTCTTGAACAGGTCGTAATCCTCCGCGCCGATATGGATGATGACAGCCTCGGGATTGAGCGGCTCAACCTTGTCGGCGAAGACCTTCTTTGCGTCCTTGAGGGACAGGTTGTAACTGCTCCTGTTGTACATCTTGAAGTTGAAATCGTAGCTCTCCGCTATCTCCGCAACCGGGATTTCCTTGTCAGCGTTGCTGCCGAAAAGAACCACAGAATCACTTGCCTTGTTGTTGACTGCCATAACTTTTACTCTCCTATCTAAAGCGCGGTTCCTGAAATAAACCGCAAGATTTACAAGAACTATAACGAGGTTCAGGAAATAAACCGCCAGCACGTAGTTCAACTGATGGTTGATGTACTTTGCCAGTATCCCCGCCACGTAGCCAGTTATTATCAAAAGGATGAAAGCCAGGCTTGTTCCTTTTGCCGACCTTGCCTTGTACGCCTTCATGACGTTCAGAGGCCAAGAAAAACCGAAGCAGACGAGCATCGTCGCCTCAAATACCGAACCCATATTTTTTCCTCCGGGGGCGGCGGCTCGTTTCCGTGCTGCCGTCCTCCTCATTTCTTATGCTTTTATCCTAGCACCATGGAAAAAAAATAGCAATTTTTTCGAAAGATAAAAAACGCGTTTGCAGGCCACCGGCACTTTCATAACTTACGAAAGCCTTTGGAAAATTGCTAATCCCGCGGGGAGAGGGGAGGGAATCCGCAGGCACAGCTTCCGTTGCTGTTGACGGGGCTGTAAATTTATGCAATACATAGTGGAATGACATCGAAAAAGACGATGACTGGCACAAGGGCGTTCCTGCCAAGGACGTGCTGGTACGCAAGGGGCTATGAGGCCCTACTGCCTGCCGAAAAGCCCCGGGGGCAGGACGCGGAGGAACCTGACCGAAGCCTTGTCGTCCGGGTCGTAGTCCTTGTAGAGCATGGAGTTCAGGATTGAGATCATGTCCTGCCTGTGCCTCATCAGGGCCTCCGTGTCCCCATTTGCCGCCAGAGGACTCGAGCCGTTTTCCCCGGACAAAGGCCGGGAGCCGGAGCTGAAGGCTGGCAGGCGGGTCTGAAGGGCGGCCTCGTCCGCATACCAGGGAGAAAGCTCGTCGTCCGCGATGTCGGGGCTGATGTCCGCATAGTCCCCGCCCGAATTGTTCCAGTACATGTAGCCCCGGTTGAGCGCGTCACGCACGCCGTAAATCTCCCGGCGCACGTAGTCCTTGTCGTAGTTCTGCCTGTCGTAGCGCACGCCCATGTAGAACGCCTGCACCCAGGGTCGCACGATCATCCTGTTGCGGGCGGCGACGGAGTTTCGGTAGCTGCCGAAGAAGTAGATGCGGTAGGGCCGCTCCTTGACCGGCTTGTATTCCATGAAGTTCTGCTCGAAGTGCGAGGGGTAGAACATGGGGCAGACGACATCGACGTAGTTGCAGAAGAGCTCCACGTCCTGACCTGTCCGCACGCCGGATCGGTACCAGCCGTTCGCCCCGTAGATGTCTATGCCGATGGGAGCCTGTATGTTCGCCCTGGCATAGCGCAGGAAGGACAGCAGCGCGCTCTCCTTGTCCATCCCCTCGTCCTTCCAGCGGAAGGAGAGGTTCTCCATGTTCTTGCCGTCCGTTGGGAAGCGGATGTAGTCGAACTGTATCTCGTCGAAGCCGCGCGAGACCAGCTCGCGGGCTATCTCTATGTTGTACTGCCAGACCTCCTCGCTGTATGGGTCCACCCAGTTCTCGTCGTAGTAGACGGTCTTCTTGGGCAGGGGGTTGCCGTCGCCGTCCAGCATGACGTTGCCCTGCTCGTCCACGACATCCTCCTCGCCGCGCACGCCGACCCAGGGCTTCTTGTTGCGCCAGTCCCAGGCCGCGTACTTGCCTCCCCCGTAACCCGCGAGGTTCTTGTCCTTGAACACGACGATGCGGGCGATGAGGTAGATGCCCTCCTTCTTCATCTCGCTGACGAAGTTCTCCACGTCTATCTTGTACATCGTGACGGAGCCCTTCGCCTTCAGGAGCTCGCTCTCCGGCTGGAAGCGCAAAAGGCCGTAGTCGTCCTTCATGTCCACGACAAGGGCGTTCAGCCCGTTGTTCCTGACAAGCTTCTTGTATTTCTCTATCCCGGTATCGTTCCTCAGCTGGTAGGCGGAGGCGTACAGGGCTTTCCGCTTGTCCGCGACCTCCCCGTACTCAGTCTGAGCCTTGTCCGGATGCAGGAGCCACAGCTCGGACAGCTGCAATGCCGTCCCGAATCCGCTCGACGATGCGGGCACGTATGCCGCGTTGGGCCGGCTCCCCGCCTTAAGGAGGGACAGCCAGGACCTGCCGGCGGCTGGCAGGTCAGAAAGGCTTCCGGAATCCAGTGAGAGGGAGGCAACGTCCCCCACCGTGGAGAACACAAGGTTCCCCCCTGCCTGGCAGAGGCCGTCAATGGTGTCGGCGGCCTCCTTGCCCTTGTACACGGTGACTGCCCGCTTGCTCTCCCAGTCGAACCTGTAGACGTTGGGCAGGTAGGAGTTGGCGAGGTATATGTCGGCGTAGAGCTTGCCGTCCGCGTCCTTGACCACGACCGGGAGGATGTCGCTCAGCTCGTCGGTCTGGGTCTGGCTTGGCATAATCGCGAGCCCGCCGGACACGTCAATCCATGCAGGCCTGGCCGCGTCCGCCCGGTAGTATGAGAAGCCGTATATCGAATGGGCCATGAAGACGACCAGCTCGCTGCCGGTCACCTCGCCCGCCTTGTTGTGTACCTTCATGCTCGTGCAGGCGACGGCCTTTATCCCCGGCGTGTAGCGGCTGGTGGAGCCTATGGACTTCCAGCTGGCCCCCCCGTCGCGGGAAAGGTAGACAGCGTCCTTCGTCGCCGTCACCAGGATGTTCTCGTCGAAAGGGTCGGCGGAGATGTCCTTGAGTATCTGCACCTGACGGTTCAGGGCCTTGGCCGTGCCGTCATAGCTCTTGACAGTCAGGAAAGGAAGGCCCTCGTTGCATTCCCGGAAGCTCATGAGGTCGGCGGACTTGATGACCCCCCGGTCGCTCAGGAGATACCAGAAGTTCGCCGTCCTGAGGATTTGGCTGACCGACCCGCCCGTCCAGAGGGGCTGCCTGGTCCCGGAGGAGAGGAGCTTGTACAGGCCGTCGTCACAGCCGATGATGAGGGGGTCGGTCTCGGGCACGGACTTGACGCTGCTCGGCACGCCCGAGGGCAGGCGGTAGAGGGGCTTGGTCTGGGCGAAGGCCGCCCCGGAGATACATATATATAGAAGAAAACTTACGATCAGGCAAGGAATTTTGGAGTATTTTGATATAAATTTTCGCATATCTTGATAATCGGCAGTTCGCTCCATACTGTTAAGGAAACAAGCCGGACAAGGCAAGATTACAGGGGAGACAGCGAAACGCTGCGACCCGTTACAGCCCGAAATACCTCTCAAAGAAACCGAGCAGCCGGTGGATTACGTTCTGCTTGACCTCACCCCTGTTTCCCCCGCCAGCTCCGATCCCGAACCGCGAGACCGGGGGCAGAATCCGGTCTATGTCCGTCCCTGTCGTCCGCAAGACCCCGTCGCGGAATGCGTTTTCCACGAAAGACCTTGTTTCCTCCGGCTTCAAGCGCAATTCCTGGGTGATTGCCTCCAGCTCCTCCTCTTTCTTCTTCTGGATGAAAGTCGCCCAATCCTTCTGCACATCAGTGGATGTGTTTATCCGGGCTATGAAGTCCTCGATGAGGTCTTTCTTGCTCCTCAGCTCCAAGCTGGAGCCCACAGCCTTCTTGATGTCCGCAAGAATAGTGGTATCCTGACAGTTGGAGTCATGATACCTGGCGACGAGCATCAGGATGTAGTCTATGTTGATATCAACCTGCTTTATGAGCTCCATCTCGAAGACCACGTCGTCGTTGATGTTCTCCTTGCCGCCCTGTGTATCCGGACGGATTTCATCGTGTATGCCTAAGTAGTGGCTCTGGTAATCCTGCATATCGCCCGCAGGAAGCAGCATGTCCCCGTCAAACTGATCGAATGTCGAAAGGATGTTGCGCATCCGCAGGATTGCCCCGTAAAGCATGGCGAATTCTTTCTTCGCTTCCAGCGTGATGACAGTCCGGGCGAAGTCTTCTAGCGGGAATTTCCCGTAAAGCTCTTCCACAAGCTCCTTGTAACCCTTGTGCCGCATTCCCTTCTCGTCGGTGAATCCATTGTAATAATCCGCGAAGCTCCGAAGAAGGACGGTTCCCTTCGCGTCCTTGTCACCGAACAGGGCTATGGCCTCGTCGGTCTGCTCCGACAGGTCGCGGAAGCAGACGATGTTTCCGAACTTCTTTATTGAATTCAGGATACGGTTCGTACGGCTGAACGCCTGGATGAGCCCGTGCATCTTCAGGTTCTTGTCCACCCAGAGCGTATTCAGCGTGGTCGCGTCGAATCCGGTGAGGAACATATTCACGACGATAAGGATGTCCAACTCGCGGTTTTTCATCCTGAGCGAGACATCCTTGTAATAGTTCTGGAATTTCTCGCTCGACGTGTCGTAGTCGGTGCGGAACATCTTGTTGTAATCCCTTATCGCGCTTTCCAGATAATCGCGGCTCACCACATCAAGCCCCGCCGTATCGTCGGAATTCTCATCGCCCGGAAGCCCGTTCTCGTCCTCGGCCTCGTTCGCGCCGAAGCTGTAAATCATGCCGACCTTGAGGCCGCACTGGGGATTAGCGGCAATCTGCCTTTTGAATTCGGCATAGTATTTTATGGCCGTCTCTATCGACTGAACGCAGAACATGGAGTTGAACCCCGAAAGATGCCTGAGCTGCCTGTTCTCTTTCACACTCGTGCGGTCTCGTGCGGTCGCGCTCTCCGCTATGTTCGTGACCGCACGGAATTCATATTTACCCCCGCTCATGCCCCTCATGGTCTTCTGGTCATAATGCCCCATGACGTAGGATACGACGGCCTCTATCCGCTTTGCGTCCTGAAGCGCGCTCTCCTTGTCTATCGCAAGGACCTCCTTGTCATTGATGCCGTCCTTCATCATGATTGTCTTTATGTAGTCGATGCGAAAAGGCAGGACGTTGTGGTCATTTATCGCGTCCACAATCGTATATGTGTGCAGTTTCTCGCCGAACACCTGATCCGTCGTCCTGATTCCGCCCGAACCGCTTGCCCCGGCGTTTTTCTGGAAAATCGGAGTTCCCGTGAAGCCGAACAGGTGGAACTTCTTGAAATTCTTCACGATGTCCTTGTGCAGGTCACCGAACTGGCTTCTGTGACATTCGTCGAAGATGAGCACGACATGGCTCTGGAAAACGGGATGCCCCTTGTTCCGTTTCACGAAGATTCCGAGCTTCTGTATCGTCGTGATGATGATTTTCTTCGTCGGATCCTCAAGCTGCCTCGTGAGGACGGCGACGGACTTATTGGAGTTCGCCGCATCCTTCTGAAAGCGGTCGTATTCCTTCATCGTCTGGTAGTCCAAATCCTTGCGGTCCACGACGAACAAAACCTTGTCGATGCAGTCCATCTGGCTTGCGAGGATTGCAGTCTTGAAGCTCGTCAGCGTCTTCCCGCTGCCGGTCGTGTGCCAGACAAAGCCCCCTGCCTCTATGGTCCCCTCCTTGTGATAGTTCGATGAGACGAGGATTTTGTTAAGAATCCGTTCCGTCGCCGCTATCTGGTAAGGACGCATCACAAGGAGCGTGTGGTTCGTGTCAAACACGCAGTATTTCGTAAGTATGTTCAGTATCGTATGCTTGGCCAGAAAGGTGCGGGCAAAGTCCTCCAGATCGTTTATGATGCGGTTTCCGGCATCCGCCCAGAAGGAGGTGTATTCGAATGAATTGCTCGTCTTTTTGCCGCTCCCCTTCTTGCCCGTGCGTTCCTTTATGCTTGCCTCCCGCGTCGTGTTGGAGAAATACTTGGTGTTGGTCCCGTTGGAGATGACGAATATCTGGATGAACTGGAACAGGCCTTCCCCTGCCCAAAAGTTGTTGCGCCCGTAACGTCGTATCTGGTTGAACGCCTCGCGGATGTCCACGCCCCGCCGCTTGAGCTCGCAGTGGACGAGCGGCATCCCGTTCACGAGAATCGTCACGTCGTAGCGGCCCGCGTACCTGCCGCCCTCCGGCGTAAACTGGTTTATGACCTGCAGGGAGTTGTTGTGTATGTTCGCCTTGTCCAGCAGGTATATGTTCTTGACGGAGCCGTCATCGCGGGCAAGAACCTTTATGTAATCGCTTTGGATAGTGTATGTCTTTTCCTCAATTCCGTCGTTGTCGTTCGCAATGCTCAGGCCATAGAATCGTCCCCATTCTGCATCGCTGAATTTCATGCGGTTCAGCTTCTCCAGCTGCGAGCGGAGGTTCAGCACAAGCTCGTCGTCATCCTTTATGGGCAGGTACTCGTAGCCCTGTTCCGTGAGCTGCCCGATGAAATGCTTCTCCAGCTCGGCCTCGCTCTGATAGCCGCTCCGTTTGCCGTGGAGCGGCGTATATTCTGAGACGACGGTGGACTCGTTTGTCTCCGCGATGATGTTGTACGCGCTCACGAATAATACCCGATATTGCTTTTTGAGTAAAACAAATCCTCATCGCCGTCCTTTGAAGTCCAACTTTGCAATGCTTGGGAAATCCGCGTCAAAGGCAGGATGCACTGGTTATATGAAAAGCAGTCCACTTCGTCCAAAACTGTACTGAATGCAATGTCACTCATACAAGAACCTCTTTCGCATCCAGTGTATCACGTTTCCGCGGAAAGGACAACAATTTGTCCCGGTAGTACTCATACTGCTTGCGGCGGGCCTCAATCTCGGCGGGAAGCCCCTGCGAGATGTCGTTGCATAAAGAGTCGAAGCGGTCCAGGATGGCAACGATACGCTCCTGCGCGGCAAGGGGAGGCAGGGGGATTTGCGTTGCCTTTACAATGTCTGAATTCAGGTTGCTAACAGTCCCTGATGAAGCTCTTTGTCTCCAATCTGATTGAACTTTACTACAACGCAAAAGATAGTATAAAAAATCCGTCAGAAAATAATTCTCGTAATTTCGCATAAAAATCCAACCATCATGAATACAGCCGCTTATTTTCAAAATATAAGGACGACCAAATGACATTGAGTTTGACAGAATGAAATCTCCTTTTTTTACTAACCGAGATTTCTCTGCTCCCTTTTTTGTAATATGCTCTGCTGTCTTTTCGACATATTTTGAGTTTATTCCAACATCTCCAATTTTTATCCACGGAATGCCTTCTTCCGCAGTTGTCAAATAATTTTGTATCGGGCGAGGAGATGCACCCCGTGCAATTTCACACACATCCCCCAGACGCACCATTTTCCATTGCGTTTTACAAACGGATTTGAGCAGACCGTCTGGGAGAGTGTTGCCGCCAGCCCCAAAAGTTAGGGGGGGGGTAACTCCATCAAACGACAGCAGGGCATCGCGGTAGTACTCGTACTGCTTGCGCCGCGCCGTAAGTTCAGCCGTAAGTTCAGCCGTAAGTTCCGTAAACTTATCCAATATGCGCACGATTTCTTCCTGCACGGGCAGCGGCGGAAGAGGAACAGAAAATTTCATCACAGCTTCTTTCGAACCACGAGGCATTTTGGCTCCTTTTGAATTCTGAATATCATATATAAAGAAGTTCTCCGATGACAGAACATAATACAAAAATTTTGATGATAAACGGAGCGTAAATTCTCCATTAATTCTGATTATTAATACATCAGCATTTGAGCATCCGTTCCTATCTGCAATCCAAATCTTACGCAGATATGGACGAATATTTCCAATGAGGATATCATTCTTCTTGTAACCTATAACACTCTCTTCGGAAGGAGTTTTGTCACTAATCAGCACACCTTTTTTATCTTGCAAAAGATTCTCAACACCTACATAATTTGGCGGATTAATAGATTTTGCAGAAATTCTTTTTGAGACAAGTTCCGCCACTTCCCCCAGCGTCTTATATTCCACGCCGTCAGGGCAGAGTTCCTTCATCAGTTCGTCAAGTTTGCTCATGAGTGCTCTCCGTCGGTCAGAAGCTTCCTGTCATCAACATTCTCAAGGATTTTCATCTGTTGGATT